>JAEZQV010000214.1 GCA_023441125.1 Bacillota bacterium | reverse complement strand
TTTTCCCCCTGGTCAGAGCGGCAATCGATTGCTGGAGGGCGGCTTCATTTTCCGGGTCGGTAAAGGCCGTGGCCTCATCCAGAATCACAACCGGCGCATTTTTCAGGATGGCCCGGGCAATGGCCAGCCGTTGTTTTTCCCCGCCGGACAAGCGGTTGCCGGCCTCGCCGGCCAGAGTGTCATAACCCTGCTCCAGCCGGCCGATAAACCCATCGCAGCAGGCGGCCTTCGCGGCGGCAAGCACCTGGGCCTCGGTTGCCAGGGGATTGCCCAGCCGGATGTTATCCTTAAGCGAGCAATTAAACAGAAAATTATCCTGAGTAACAAAACTCACCGTGTCGGCCAGTTGATTGAGCGGCAGGTTTTTGATATTTTCGCCGCCGATGGTGATTTCTCCGCCGGTTACATCCCAAAACCGGGCAATCAGACGGGCTACCGTGGATTTGCCGCTGCCCGACGGGCCGACCAGCGCCGTAAAGGTCCCCTGGGGCAGCGTGAGATCCAGTCCCTGCAGCACGCTGCCCGCCCCTTGTTTTGCTGCCTGATTTCCGTCGCCGTAATCAAAACAGACCTGTTTGAGTTCCACCGTATGATGGGTCAGCCGGACCGGCCGGCCGGCCTCGGCCAATACCGGTAATGCCAGCAGGGCGGTGACATCTTTTACGGCGTATTCAATGACCTTGGCCTCATTGACAAAAATAGCAAAGCTGCGCAGAGGCGCCACCAGTCCCAGCGAGAGGATCAGGCACATCGTCAGGTTGGCCGGCGACAGCGACCCGCTGCTGTACAAATACATGCCCAGCGGCATGGTGCCGAGCAGGGCCGACGGTAAAACCGCCCCGCCCAGATTCATCAGCTTCCAGGTGCTGTGAAACCAGTTCAGTGTATATTCCTTAAAAGCCGTCACGGCCTTAACATACTTTTCATAGGACGCGGTCGACTGATTGAAAGCCTTGATGACCTCAATTCCCTCCACATACTCGACAATGACGCTGTTGACATAATTACTAGCTGTCATATAATCGGCGTACTGCCGGTTGAAGGACTGCATCATGACGGCATAAACAGCGGCGGCGGCCGGCAGGGTGATCAGGGCCGCCAGCGCCATCCGCCAGTCAATCAGCAACAGGTAGATAAACACGCCGGCCGGCAGCAGCAGGTTGGAAATACCTTCCGGGATCATATGGGCCAGCGGCACTTCAATAGCCTCCACCCGGTCAACCATACTATTTTTCAGCCGGCCGACCGGCTGGTTCAGCACACTGCCCAGCGGGGCCCGCATCAGCCGGTCGGCAATCTTAAGCCGCATATTCTCCAAAATACTGTAGGCCGAAAAATGCGCCAGCAGGGTGGACAACGCATAAAACAGCAGTTGGCTGCTATGTCCGCCCAGACATACCGCCGCCCAGAATAAAATCTCCCCGCGCGACGCCGTCTCATCCAGGAATAAAACCAGTATCCGGTATACGCCAAGATACGGCACCAGGCCGCCGGCCACACTAACGACGGCGAACAGCACCGAACCGGCCATTTTCCATCGGCACTCGGCCGCAAAAGCCAGCACTTTTACCGGCCAGAAAATTTTTCCCACCATAATCGCCTGCCTTTACAGCCGCTGCTCAATACCAAAAACAATCTGCCGGCCCGCCATCGGATAGAGTCCGGTAAAGCCGCTGGCATCCCCATACGAGTCGTGCAGCTCGTAGGCTTCATTGGTCAGATTGTAGGCCTTCACGTACAGGCGGGTTAGGGCGTTGGGCTGATAATTGACCCCCAGGTCGGCCACCCAGTAGTCGGCAGAGGAAAACGCCTGCCGGCTGCGGCCGGTTGCGCCCCGGAGCGAAAAATCGGCATTCCATTTGTCCTGGCCGTATGCTAGTCCCAGGCGATAGCCATGCGGTTCATTATTGCTCATTTCATCCCGCCGGGTCGCCCCCTCTTCCTTGATGTCGGTATACGAATAACCGGCCGTTACCTGCCACTGCGGCGATAACCGGTGTTTTAAGCTCAGGTCCAGTCCCCTTCTTTTCAGTTCGTTGACATTTCGCCACTGGTACTTGTTGGTGCCGACCATAATGTAGTCCAGC
This sequence comes from Bacillota bacterium, assembly GCA_023441125.1. The sequence continues at coordinate 4,819 of JAEZQV010000214.1, read as the reverse complement.
GCATTTTCCAGCCGGCTGCTGAACAGGCTGGCCTGAAGTTCGGTCCCGGCCGCCAGGCGGGTGTTCAGCCCCAGGGTGATCACATCACCCGTTTCCGGCTTGAGGTTCAGGTTAGGCACCATAAAGCCGCCGCCATAAACATCGGCGATAAACGGGGTTTTGAATATCTGACCCCAGGAGGCATAGACGTTGGTGGACTCGTTAAGTTTGCGGTTGGCCGTGACCCGGGCCGTGGTTTTGGAACCAAACAGGGTGTAATCATCATAGCGGGCCCCGGCGGACAACGACCAGTCCTTGGGCAGCCGCCAGTTATTTTCCAGGAAAAAGGCCCGGTTGGAGATCTTTTTCTCACTGTACGTATAGCCGGGAACATTCATAAAGGGAATCGGATACTCCAGGGAATCAGCCGTGACCTGCCGCCAGGCCGCGCCGCCCAGCAGGGTATAGCGGTCGCTGATTTTCCAGGTCTGCTGCCATTCCGCACCATCGGCCTGGTTGGTATAGGACAGGCCGTTGAAGTAATAATCCGGATAGGTCATATCCATATGATTATTGTAGTCATAGGTCAGATAATTGCGGTACAGGCGGATAAAATTATTGGCCTGTTCGCCCTGGTTCCAGCGATAGGTCAGGGCAATATTATTCTCCACATAGGTCTGGATAATGTTGGCAAAATAATTGGTGCCACCGCCGGAATCAAGAAAGGCCTGGTAATCCGGCATGACATTAAACCCTTTCCGGCCGTCGGTATGGTCAACGGTCAGCGTGAGCGACCGGTCCCGGCCCAAGTCCTTATCCAGGCGGAAGTTCAGCTTATCCTGGTCCAGGGCCGTGTTGACGGCTCGGGCGTCCCTGTCGCCGCTGTAGCCGCTGTGATAGTGATAGTCATCCTGGCGTTCCCGCTCCAGATTGAGGCGGAAGCTTACGTCGCCGGTTTTGTCCTCGGTCGCCAGTTTGTAGCGGCGCAGTCCCCAGCTGCCGGCTTCCGCCGTATAGCGGGTGGACGGCCCGGCGCTTTGCCGCGTGATGATGTTGATAACGCCGCCGACTGCATCGCTGCCATACAGGGCGGAAGCCGGCCCCCGGACGATTTCAATCCGTTCAATGCTGTCCACACTGGGTAAATAGTCCAGATTGGCACCGGACTGGCCCATGTGCATGCCGCCGCCTTTCCAGTTGACTTCCCGGCCGTCGACCAGCACCAGTACGCGCACATCGCCGTTAAGGGTCGGGACGCTGGCCGTCCGGTCATTTTGGATGGTCACGGTGGTATTTTTTAAAATGTCGGGAACATTGACCGCGCCGCTCCTTGCGATGTCCTCGAGGGTAATGACCGTTACACTGGCCGCCGTTTCCGTCTTCTTCACCGGCATCCGGCTGGCCGTCACCACATATTCGTCCAGACTGAACTCCTGTTCTTCGGCATAGGCCGCCGGTGCGGCCGCCAGTACGGCGCCGCTTACCAGGATGCCGACAAGGCGCTGCTTTTGCTTCTTTTTCAACAACCTCACCTCACTATGTTATATCAACTCTCACCTAAGCAATTCCGGCTTTGGTAAAATGCGTGCGTAAAAGCCGCCGGCCCCATACGCAGCCCGCATAAGCCGTCAGAACGGTAGCCAGGCAGACCACGGTAAACATGGCCGGATTCATGAGTGCCAGGCACTGCTCCAATATGGCCAGTTGCTCCGCGCCTTTGGCGGCCTGCTGGGCAAGATAGGCCTCCTTCATAAAAACCAGCGGAAACCCTTCGCCGACGGCAAACCCCAGCATATAGCAGACAAAGCCGCCGGCCGCGGCAACAAATTTTTCCCGGCCCAGCCAGCTAAACACCAATTCGCCCAGAACGCCGCCTCCCAGGATACTCAGGCCGAACACGCCGGCTGGAGCCATGTTCAAAAAGACCAGCCCCAGCAAGGCGCCGCTGATGACGAAAATGCCGCGCAGCGGCGCTTTGGCCAGCATCAGCATGAAAATAATACCGCCCGGCACCGCTAAAATCGCCGGCATAAATATTAAAACCGGTGGAATCAGGCCAATGGTAAAACCCAGCACCAGAAAGATCGCAATCATCAAGGCATTGAAAACCCCGATGGTAATCAAATAACGGACAGTCTGGCTGCTATTCGGTACGGTCATGATAGGAACCCCCTCCTTGTAGGCCGGCTTGCTCAGTCATACTGGTTAGCCTGCCGTCTGCGCCCATAAGCAGGATTGTGTCGCAGGTGCCGACGGCAAAGGCGGCATCGTGGGTAATAACAAAAATGCAGCGCCCCTGCCGGGCCAGCATTCTGATCAGCCGGCTGACGCTGGCCATATTATCCCCGTCCAGGCCGCTGGTCGGTTCATCGAAGAATACGAGGTCCGCCTGGCTCATCCAGGCCAGGGCCACGGCCAGCCGCTGTTTCTGTCCGCCGGACAAAGCGGCCGGATGGAAATCCCGGTAGTCTGTCAGTTCGAGGAACTGCAGACAGTATTCCGCCTGCGCCACCCGGTCCGTCGACGCCGGCCCGCCCAGCAGCAGTTCTTCCCACACACTGGGCGCAAACAGCTGATAGTCCACATCCTGCATAACATAAAACGACCGTTGCCGGCGTTCCCTGCGGCCGGCCGCCCGGCCCGCGATATAGATTGTGCCGCGGCCGGTTTTTTCCAGCCCCATGAGAATCCGCAGCAGCGTGCTTTTGCCCGCGCCGTTTTTGCCCATAAGGCCGGTAACTTCCCCGCGGTGGGCGCTAAGGGAAACGGTATTCAGCACCGGCTGGCCCCGTTGGTAGGCAAAGGATATATCCACGGCCTGCAAAAAGGGAACTGCGGCCGCCGGCCGCCGCGGTTCGATTGCCGCAGGCAGTGCCGGCCCGGCGGCCGGCGACTGCAGGCCCCGGTCCCGGAACCAGCCATCCGGCTGGGCAAAAAACTCCCGCCCGCTGAACGTTGCTTCTAGTTGTCCGTCCGCCAGAAAAATGACCCGGTCCGCCAGCCCCTGCAAATAGCTGAGCCGGTGTTCGGCAATAACGACGGTATACCCTTTGGCTTTGAGCAGCCTGAGGACAGCCCGCAGCTGGGCGCTGCCGTCGCCGTCCACGTTGGCGGACGGCTCATCCAGGACATACATTGCCGGCTCCAGAGCATAAACCGATGCCACGGCGATTTTTTGTTTTTCTCCGCTGGAAAGCGCGAAAATGGATTTGGGCAGCAGCGCCGTTAGCGCAAGTTCCTCAACGGTTCTGGTGATCTGCTGCCGGATGACGTTCGGCGCAATACCGTAATTTTCACTGGGAAAAGCAAGCTCGCTCTGGACGTGCAAGGTAAAAAACTGGGAGCGCGGATCCTGAAAAACGGATCCTACCTTGCAGGCAATGTCGCGCAGGGAGGCCGTTTTAGTGTCCAGCCCGCCAACGGCAATTTCCCCCTGCAGGGTTGCGGCAAAAAAATGCGGGATCAGGCCATTGATCAAACGGGTAATCGTTGTTTTGCCGCAACCGCTTTTCCCGGTCAAAATCACAAATTCACCTGGTTTTATATCCAGGCTGAAATTACGGAGACTGGCCCGGCGGCTATACCGGTAAGTTACATGGACATTTTGAAATTGAATCACGGGCGTTGGCGATGCCCCTTTCTAACCGCTGCGTAATGTGAGCGGATAATAGTGAAAAAAGAGCAGGGCTGCGGTAACCGCCCCGCACACTACACAACAGACAGCGTCTTGTCTGTCGAACCGGACACCAGTGCAGGAGGTTCGCCGCTGGCCGGCGTCAAGTCCCTTGCACAGCGCCGCTGCCGCCAGTTCATCGGCCAGTTTGCCGCTGCGAATCAGTAAAGGAACCATAAACCTTTCCACCGCTGCTGCCGGCTGCAGCAGCATCTCGGCCGGCGATTGCTGCCGCCCTCTCATTTTCATGCTGTCGCTGATATACCCTATTTCCCGCCGCAGGGTGGGAATATAACGATAGACCACTGCCAGCGGGATAATCAGTGTATTCGGTACATGCATCTGTTCCAGCGCGGTAACAAGTTCGTTCATTGGCACTTTTTCCAGCAGGATGGTGCAGGCCATGTAAACGGGAACAAGTCGGCTCAATAACAGAGTCAGCATGCCGGCCAGCATACCGGCCGGCGGCCAAGGAATAAACCGGCAGAATTCAGCCGTCAGCAGCAAGATTGCATACAACGCCGCAAAACGGACAGCTTTCGCCGTCATTTGCTGCCAGATCATAATCATGGCCAGCAGAATGAACATAAAAAATAGTTCCAGACGGCTCCCGCAGGGAAACGTCAGCAGCGATACACAAACAACCAGCAACAGCCAGACGCGCGGGTCCGGTTTGACCGCTTGAAACGAAATCATCGCCTGCTTCACCTCCACCTCCTGTCCAGATCGCTTTCTGAATTGATAATGATTATCTATTTCACTCGTACAGCATACTACAAAATTTCGCTTTGCCGCCACCAGTAAAAGGATTCTATGAGCAGTAAACGGATTTTTTTATAATAATAAAGCGACTGTACCGTCATGATACAGTCGCTGATAAAAGGTGTTCATTTTTTCTGCGCCAGATATTCGCTCGGACTCACGCCGAATTTCTTACGGAAGACCGCGGTAAAATAACTGGCATTGGCATAGCCGATATAAGCGGCGGCTTCGCCGACATTCAACTGCTTTTCTTCAAACAGATTCCTGGCCAGTTCCAGCTTTTTGCTGATAATGTAGGCATGCACCGTCTGGCCGAACAGCTGTTTAAAGCCGTGTTTCAGCTTAAATTCATTCAGGCAGATGATTTTGGACAAACCGGCCAGAGTCGGCGGAGCGACAAAATGC
>JAEZQV010000208.1 GCA_023441125.1 Bacillota bacterium | reverse complement strand
CCAGCCAGTACTTTTTGATATTTTTCCACCGCCTGCACGACCTTTTGTTCCTCAGCCGCAATGAAGGCCGCCGCTTGTTGCTCAAGTCCGAAATGGCCGGCAATATCTAAGAGCCAGGCCCGGGTATTGGCAAGACCGATCGGCATATCCTTGAGGACATAAGGAATCCCGTACTCTTTGTAAAGGTAGTCGATGAAATAGTCATCATGGGTCGGGCAGACGCTAATGGTCAAATCCGCCTGGGTCATGCTGCGAATGGCTTCTCTGGTGGCAAAATTGGGACCGATATTCACGTCAAGGCCGATGGCGTTTAACAGGCGAGTCATCTCGTCTTCATCCGGCTTGCCAACCGAGGCCAGATTGATAACATTGACCAGCGGCCGTTCGCGCCGGCTGCCCGGCTCCCGCCGCGGCGGCCGGCCTTCCTTATCGCTTTCGATAAACCCGTGGACAATGGCGTGAAAGGCCACGTCGTAACCGGTGGCCCACACTTTGGTCTTGAAGCCTTCGCAATAAGCGACAAGTACCGGTATTGGCAGCTTTTCCCGCAGCCGGTCAATCACGCTGGCCACGTCATCGCCGATAATCGAGGGGGTGCAGGTCTGAAACACCACAATGGATTTAGGCTGGTAGCGTTCATATGTTGCCAGAATCGTGGTTGCCAGCTTTTCCTCGCCGCCATGCACAACATCGCTTTCGGTCAGGTTGGTCGATACCCAGATGCCTTCTTTGGCACTCAAGTTTCCTTTTTGAATATTTCTCAGGCGAATGCCAATTACTGTACTCACGCCGTTGGCGGCGCAGCCAATGGCGCCATGTACTACAACGGCAGTATCCGGCAAAGTCAGCAGCATACCCATCGTCGGCAATAATTGACATAGCCCCGCCTGGGAAAAAGCGCGTTCCTGATTTTTCAGGCACCCCCGGTTTTGCGACTTTAAACTGCAGGCCGTCCCGCCGTAGGCAATGCAGGCTTCCAGCCTGCTTTCCCGGCCGGGTACAACTTTGTCCTCCAACAACCCCATTTTGTTACCTCCCCTTACATAGTATCTAAGAAATATTAACCGGCAGGTGTTAGCCGCTAATCGCCAACAATCTTTTCCTGCCAGCCGGTCAGGCGTTTCTCCAGTCCGACCAGCAGGTAATTTACAACCACGCCCAGGAGCGACATGGTAAGAATCCCCGCATACATTTCAGGAACGGCATAACGCTCTTCGAAGTAGAAGATCATGAAACCCAGCCCGGCATTGGCGCCAATCATCTCGGCCGCGACCAGTACCAGGATGGAACTGGCGGCGCTCAGCCGGACACCGGTCAGTATCGACGGCAAAGCCGCCGGGGCAATCACCTTGTACAATAGGGTGAAATTGCCTACGCCCATGGAGCGCGCCGCCTTTATCAGCAGCGGATCGGTATTCTTAACGCCGGATATGGTGTTCAGCAAGGCGGGCCAAATGGTTCCCCAGATAATGATGGCCATTTTGGAAACTTCGCCCAGACCAAAGAATAAGAGAAAAACCGGATAAAGCGCCAGAACGGAAGAATTCCGGCAGGCCTGCACCAAAGGGTCCACCACTTCCTCCAGTTTGCTGTACCAGCCCATAAAAACACCCAAAGGAATGGCAATGCCGATGCCGATGACAAAACCGATAAACGACCGCGAGATGCTGATGGAAAAATGCCTGAAGATCTCACCGGTGGTTATTAAATTTAGCAGGCTGCGGATTACATCGCTAAAAGGCGGCAGCAGGAAAGAATCAATTAACTCCAGCCTGGGAAAAACCTCCCAGATCACGATTACCACAGCAATGGCCAAGGTCTTATCCACTGCCGTTCGCAAAAACTCAAAAGGTATTTTATAACGCCAACCGGTATTGGCTGCAAGCGGCGCCTTTTTTTGACTGGCTTTGCGAAAATTGCTCATTACGTGCTCGATCACTCTACAATCACCTCTTTTAACTTTCTATTGTGCAGAAACTGCGTGCTTGCTAAAAACAAAAAAACTGAAGACGCGTTAATTTCGTCTCCAGTTCATTGACCGGTCAACTCATGCCTGACACTCAATATCTTATTTTTACGCTAGCGGTGAACAAAATTACTGCGGATTAACTTGCCGCGTTTGCTATAGGCGGCTAACGCTTTTTCGATAGGGCCGGTTACCTGCAGCGCATAAATGTTTTTCACCCGCAGTTCCAGTTCAGCCTGCCTGCCAATTCTGGCCACGAGCACCGCTTCGACATCAGCCAGCAAGTGAGCCGCTTGGCCGGCAGCATGCCCGTTGGCGATACTTACTATCTGCGACTGAGTCTGCCGCCTTTCCAAAAAGGCGTAGGTACCGGTTTCATCCCCTTCATAAATCCAAAATTCCTTGGCCCGGCCAAAATGTTCGTTAATGACTATCCCGTCTGTACTGGCAACCGCTACTTTAGGCATAGTGCTTATCACCTCGCAAATTATACTCCGCTTATGGATTGTAAAATTGATTAGGCTGCACAGGGTAAAAATAAAAGAGGCAAACTTCTTCTTCGTTAAGAAAAAATCTGCCTCTGGCTTTTGACCAGTCAACAACGAATCGCTATAATACCGGAGGTATTTTTTTCTATTATAGACTGCTCACCGGGTTCTGTCAATCCGGGTTTTGCTGCTTATTATCGCCGCTGTCGCCGGATCACCGGCCAAAAATATTCTGCCGGTCGCCGACTATTCCCGCAGCATTCCTCTTGACACGTACTTTTCACTACTATATACTCTATTATAGTACATATGGAGTGCTGATCAGACACACTGAAGGCCAAAGTTTCCTGTACGGAAACTTTGGCCTTTTCTTTTTTATCCTAACAAATTTAAAAAGAAACAGTACTTGTTGTCAGTAAACAGAAAAGAGTGATGAAGGTATGGGGATTAACTGGGAGTTTATCACAATGAGTTTACCGCTGTATCAAAAAGCGGCCTGGCTGACAGTGCAGCTTGCGTTTTGGGGGATCTCCGCCTCCCTGATCATCGGCCTGTTATGCAGCATTGTTTCGTATTATAAGCCCAAGGGCCTGACAATATTGGTTCAGAGCTATATCGAGCTTTCGCGCAACACACCGCTGCTGATCCAGTTATTTTTCCTGTATTACGGACTTACCAAACTGGGCCTGTCCTTGAGTGAACAGACTTGCGCCATCCTGGGGCTGGCCTTTTTAGGTGGCAGTTACATGGCCGAGGCCTTTCGCGCCGGTATCCAATCGGTCAGCAAGTCACAAATTGAATCCGGCCTGAGTATCGGTCTTTCCAACCTGCAGCTAATCCGCTATGTCATTTTGCCTCAGGCTATTGCGGTGACTCTCCCCTCACTGGCCGCCAATTGCATCTTTCTTTTAAAAGAAACTTCTATTGTCGGCGCCATTGCCATCCCGGAGCTAATGCACATAACCCAGGACTTAATCGGCATG
>JAEZQV010000150.1 GCA_023441125.1 Bacillota bacterium | reverse complement strand
GTCTTTCAGTATTTCTACCTCTTCCAGCCAGAAAGCTTTGTCCCGGTCATCCAGGTAACTTTGCGGCAGTTTCATCACATGCACGGGTTTAAAGCTTTTCATCAGTTCAAACATCTTTTTCTTGCCGTCACAGGTTGTTTCCCCAATAATAATGTCGGAGTATAAAAAATACGGACATTTATCGGTTACGGCCATACCATACGAAGACTTGATCAACGGACAGAAATTACGCGGCAGCGTCTTTTCCCCGTCTGGAATCGCCTCCTCCTTGGTGGAGCACAGGGCAAAGCCCAGCGCATCGGCGGCCAGTACCAGCTCCTGCGGCGCATAGACACAGTAAAAGCCGACAACCTTCCTGCCTGTCTCCTTCACGTTTTTTAGCATGGTAAATGCATCTGACATAATTCTCTCCTCCAATTAAAAATACTTTAGTTTACTGCCTCCCAGGCAAACAGCGCCGCGCCGATCGAGCCGGCAAAAACAGCGTCACTGTGCGTAACAACAGGGTAGCCGAGCTTCTCAATAAGTTCGTGCAGCAACGCCTGATTCCGGGCCAAACCGCCGGTAAAGGCAACCGGCGGCGTTGGCTGAATGGCAGCCGCCATCACTGCCACCCGGCCGGCAATGGATGTATACAAGGCATTTATGATGGCCTGCCGGGAAACACCTTTGTTAAGCAGCCCAATCACTTCCGATTCGGCAAAAACGGTACACATGGAATTTATCGTACACGCTTCCCCGGCCGGCACGGCCGGCAGGCTGCCGATTTCCGCAATATCAAGCCCCAGCGCGTTGGCGGTTACTTGCAGAAACCGGCCTGTGCCGGCGGCACATTTGTCGTTCATAACAAAATCCTGTACTTTCCCCTGTGCATCCACCCGGATGGCTTTGGCATCCTGACCGCCGATATCAATGACGGTTGCGGTTCCGGGCAGCAGGTAGCAGGCACCGCGCCCATGGCAGGTGATTTCCGTCATGGCCTTGGTGATAAACGGCAAATTAAGCCGCCCGTAGCCGGTTCCCACTATACAGGCCGGTTCGGCCCGGCTGCCTAATACAGACTGAACTAAGGCTGCCGCCTGTTCTTTCGGGTTCCAGCCGGCAGGGCACAGGGCATGTTCCATACGGGTTCCATCATACAGCGAAAGCTTAATGGCCGAAGAACCGGCATCAATTCCTATTACTATTTTTTCTTCCATAATTCACCCATTCTATAAATTAAATATAGCATATTTATCAAATTATTCTATCACTTCTATTTCGCTGTTACCCCCGCTATTCCTGCCAGTCCGAAAAAACAAAGAGTATTCCGGTGTGCGTACACCGGAATACTCTAGTGTCAGTTATTAAATTTCTGCGCAAAAACCACCTTTTACGCAGCTTACTTCATCTTACTCCTCGCCGTACAGCGGCGTCGACAGGTAGCGTTCACCGGTATCCGGCAGGATAACAACAATGCTTTTGCCTTTGTTCTCAGGACGTTTGGCCAGTTCGGTCGCAGCAAAGAGCGCCGCGCCGCTGGAGATGCCGACCAGCAGGCCTTCCACGGCAGCTACATCCCTGGCAGCCTGGAAAGCATCGTCAGTCTGGACTGTGATGATTTCATCAATGGCTTCGCGGTTAAATACCACCGGCACAAACCCGGCGCCAATCCCCTGAATTTTGTGCGGACCAGGATTGCCGCCCGACAATACCGGTGAATCAGCCGGTTCAACAGCCACTGCTTTTACACTGGGTTTATATTTTTTCAGGACTTCGGCAATACCGGTAATGGTACCGCCGGTACCGACCCCGCCCACGACAATGTCGACCTGTCCGTCAGTATCCCGCCAGATTTCTTCTGCGGTTGTTTTCCGGTGAATTTCCGGGTTCGCCGGGTTCTTAAACTGTTGAGGAATCCACGCATTCGGTGTTGTCGCCACAATTTCTTCCGCCCGTTCAATGGCGCCCTTCATACCTTTGGAACCAGGGGTAAGCTCAATTTGAGCGCCCAAAGCCTTCACCAGTTTACGGCGTTCAATGCTCATGGTCTCAGGCATGGTAAGAATAAGTTTGTAGCCGCGGGCCGCGGCAACAAAAGCCAGACCTACACCGGTATTGCCGCTGGTAGGTTCGACAATGACGGTATCCTTATTGATAATGCCTTTGTCCTCTGCGTCTTTGATCATAGCATAACCAATACGGTCCTTGACACTGCCCAGCGGATTAAAATATTCCAGTTTGGCAATGACGCGGCCAAGTGCCTCTCTTTTGCCGGCAAAGCTCTTTAATTCCAGCAGGGGAGTATTACCAATCAGTTCTGTCAGATTTCCGTAGATTTTTGCCATAATACAATCATCCTCTCGTTTTGGTTATTAATATTCTAACCTAATCTGCGTTAAAGTAAAATAAGCGAACGCGAAAAAACAGAAGGAGGCAATCGTGACTGTGCCAGTCGCCGATTGCCTCCGGTTTTCCGGTCAGCAACAATATTTATGTTGTTTATATGGTAACATATGCCTGCCCGGCTGTCAACTCAAAGTTTAACTAATTCACTTGGGAATTATAGTTTGGGCGTAATTTTTTCCTTGAACATTTGCTTGCCGTCTTTCATCTCGATTACCACGGCACTCTTAATGGGATTATGATTGGCATCAATCGTCATTATCCCGGTGCTCAGCTGCAGATTCTTGGTTTGTTCCAAAGCTTCGCGGATTTTAACAGGATCGGTGCTGTTGGCCCGTTTGATGGCATCAATCAGCAGCAAGCCGGCGTCATAGCCGAGAGCCGAGAAAACACTGGGCTCCTGGTTATACTCTTTCTTGTAGGCTTCAATGAATTTTACTACGTTAGGATCGGTATCCTGGGAAGAATAGTGGCTGCTGAAGAAGGTATTGTTAAGCGGCGCAGCGCCGGCAATTTCCACCACTTTAGAGTCATCCCAGCCGTCGGTGCCGAGAAATGGCATGGTCATGCCCATTTCCCGGGCCTGTTTAATAATTTTACCGACTTCCTCATAATACGCGGGCAGGAATACTACATCCGGATTCATGGCTTTAAGCTTGGTAAGCGTCGATTTAAAGTCCTGGTCCTTCTGCAGGAAGGCTTCCTTGCCAAGCACCTGACCGCCATTTTGGGTAAACACGGATTCAAACGACTGAGCCAGGCCTTTCGAGTAGTCGGAACTGCTGTCAATATAAATGGCCGCTGTTTTGGCCTTTAAGGTGTTGCTCGCGAAGTTGGCCATAATGGTGCCCTGCAACGGATCAATAAAACAGGAACGGAAAGCAAAGGGCCGTGTTTTGCCATTGTCGACGGTAATTTTCTCATTGGTGCCGGTCGGTGTAATCACAGGTACTTTGTTATCCTGTGACACCTGAACTACAGCCAGTGTATTGGAACTGGTGGCGGGTCCGAGAACTGCCACGACTTTATCCTGCGTAATTAGTTTGGTAATGGCATTGGTGGCCTCAGCCGCCTCCGATTTATTATCGGCCAGAACCAGCGTCAGCTGTTTGCCGAGAACGCCGCCATTGGCATTGGCTTGTTTAATGGCCAGCTGAATTCCGTTGACGGCCTGCTTGCCGTAATTGGCCACACCGCCTGTTAACTCAAAATCACCGCCAATTTTAATATCATTGGCCTCCTGTTTGGCTCCGCCGCCGCAGCCGGCAAGCGCTCCGGCCATCAGCAGCGTGCCCATAGCCATCGCTAATAATTTCTTACGCATATTTTCCCCTGACCTTTCTCTTCCCCTGTAGTACGCCTCCCACCTCAGATTGATGTAAAAGTCCTGTTAGTAAATGTATCTATACAGAGGAGTTTTTGTATTTTGTACTCGAAATACACTATACACCTTTACATCTTTCCTGTCAACCCATTATTGAATGTATTTTATATAGATACATTTGTCCGGTATGTATATATGTCGCCAATTTGTGTTTAAAAGCAAAAACGGGCACTCGGTCCGTGAAGGAAAGAGCGCCCGTCGTACTTGTCTCCCCGTGATAAACCTGGAGTCGCAGAACGGTTAGTTACAGGATAAAGTTGTCAAGTTCCGCTTGGAACGGTTCCAGGCCAACCCGCCGGACAAAGGCATGGAACGATTCGCCCGCCGCCCGGTTGGCTTTATAAAAGACCACCAGCTTTTCTATGGCTTGGGCGGCATCGTCGGCGGCGACGCTGCCTTTTAGCTTGGTGCTGAAAGAGGCTTGCGGCCCCAGTTTGCCGCCAAGCGAGAACTCGAAGGCCTCGGTCAGCTTGTCGCCGATTTTCTTCACGGTTCCCTGCAGCCCGATGTCGGCGATCTGCTGTTGGCCGCAGGAATTTACACAACCGCTGAAATGAAGAGTAAGCGGGATATCCAGCGCGATGTGCTGATCAAGATATGCGAGAATGGCTGCCGCCCGTTGTTTGGTCTCAGCGGCCCCCAGCGGGCAGAACTGCGTGCCGGTACAGCTCACGGCATGAGCGGTGAAGGTCTTCGGCGACGGCGTAAGGCGCGCCAGTACCTGCTCTTTTAACAGGGCTGCCACCTGGGCGTCGGCAATATTGGGCAGGATCAGATTCTGCGAATTGGTGGTGCGCAGGGAACCGTCGCCGTACTGATCGGCCAGCTTGGCCAATTGTTCCATTTCCTCGGCATAAAAACGTCCGAGCGGGACTGATATCCCCAGATAATTAAGCCCGGTCTGCTTTTGTTTATGCACGCCGAACACACAACCGGCATTCCAGCCGGTAACCAGGT
>JAEZQV010000144.1 GCA_023441125.1 Bacillota bacterium | reverse complement strand
CGCCTATGCGTACGCCAACCTGGAAAAGAGCGTAGGCGACGATGTGGATACCGACTGGCGCGTTGACGCGGGCCTGCGCTGGAGTTTTTAGAAGGCGGCAATAGTATCTTTACTGCAACTCACCAATGGTGATAATGAATGGGATGCTATACAAGCCACTAAAAATAATTGACAATCTATGGGAAAAAAACTATTATAAAAGAGTATAGAATATGACTTCAAGACAACTGCATCATGTTGAGACAGGTGCCCGTAAGGGCTTAATAGGGAAGACCGGTGCAACACCGGCGCGGTCCCGCCACTGTAACAGGGAGCGAAACCAAAGTATGCCACTGAGACCAGCGTCTTGGGAAGGTTTGGTTAAGCGATGATCTGGAGCCAGGAGAACTGCCTGTCTGTCAGTCACCGTTTTTACCCACGAGCGATGGGGAGGGGATTCGAGTACCTGAGTTGTGCTGTATTTCTTCCCGGCGTTTTGGCGCCGGGATTTTTTATGCAACAGGGCAGGTATCCTGTCTCCGCCTTGGGCGGAGATTTTTTATATTTATGACCAATAAGGAGGAGGATGGATGGAAGAAACCGCAAGAATCATTGCGCTGGCCGGTTTGCTGCAGGATATCGGCACCTTCTGCTGCCGGGCCGGCGGTCGCAATAAACAGGGACGGGGCATGCTGGCGGCCTGTTTGCCGCCCGGACAGTCCTATCAGGCTTTGCTGCAGTGCATAGGCTGCCATCACCAGGCCATCGGCGTGAAACATATTAAACATAAAGAGCATATCGCCTATCTGGTATATGCCGCGGCCGACATAGCGGCCGGCGCCGGCCGCCGGCCGACGGCAGAATATTCCGGCGGCGCCGGCCGGGCGGCGGCCGATGCCCGCGAGTACCAGCAATTATGGCGCCGGCTGGAAGCCGGTTTGTGGCAAACTGACTTTTCCGCCTGCACGATCGACCAGGTGCTGGCCGTCATGCGCAGCGTTGCGGCCGGTGTGCCCTACAGCCTGGCCGACAGCAGCGCCGGCAATATTTCGCTGTATGATCACTCCCGGCTGACGGCGGCGCTGGCTGTGTGCCTGTACCATTATTTTGTCGCTGCCGGTATCAGCGACTACCGGTTCTGGTGCGCCGGCGCAAGCAAGATCCGCTGCCGCACCGTCCCGGCCTTCCTGCTGCTTGGCGGCAAACTGGCCGGCAACGGCTGCTGTCGGCAGGCAAGCCCCGCCGTGGGCGAACAGCCGGCTTTGCTGGCGCACTGCCTGGATAAGCTTCTTACCGGCTGTGGACTCAGCCGGGCTCATCTGCTTTATGCCGACAACACCCGTTTTTGTGTGCTGGCTCCCAATGTGCCGGCGGTAACCGGCCTGCTGGCAATGGCTGCCGCAACAATCAACGGTGAGCTGCACCGGCAGTCTGGTGCAGAACTGTGCCTGGCGCTGGTCCGGCAGGAAGTCGACGCCTGTACCCTGATGAACGGCGGCTGGCTGGGCACCTCGCCCCCACAAGCCGCGCAGCTGGCAACAAGGTTTTTCGACCTGCAGCCTGTTCAACCACTCCGGGAGCAACAGACGGAAATGTGGACTATGCCGGACCACGGCTGAAAGCGGGGCATACAATACGAAAGGCCGCCTTTATAGCGGCGGCTAGGGGTAGCGCAGTATCACAGGGCATCAATAACAAACCGTTCTAATTGCGTAAGGTTGGCGCAAGGATAGACACCGGTACAGCTTGGCCGGTATTTCTCCATGATGCAGTCATTCCGGTCCCATAGCTCCTGCTGCACGGGATTAAGCCAGTACAGGGCCTTGGCCTGCTCCCTGATTTTAGGCAACACGTCGCTGCCGTCCACCGTATTCCAGTTATTTTTCGCATCACCCAGGATCAGGACAGTTGTACTCTTATGGATTACGTCAAGGTAATGCGCGGTAAACTGGTGGAGTACATTGCCATAATGCGAGAAGCCGGACAGATTAAACCCCTTTAAACTGCCTATTTTCCCCAAGGCGCTGTCTATATCCCGGTCCTTGAAATAATCGGTAGTCTCCAGCAATTGGTCGACAAACAGAAAGGAGCGGATATGGGAATAGCGTGTCTGCAGGGTGTAGACAAATAACAGCATGAAGTAGCTGAATTTCCTGACGGAATTAGACATGTCGCATAACAGGCAAATATCGGGCTTAGTCAGCTTGCGCGACATTTTTGTCAGTTTGAAGAGGACACCGCCGGTGGGCATGGCGCGCCGGATACTCCGGCTGATGTTGATCCGGCCTTGCTTCGCCTCTTGCCGGCGCCGGCCTTTACTAACGGCCAGTTTTCTGGCCAGCTTCGCCAATTCCCGCGACATGACGGCAACATCGGCGTCAGCCGCGTCCAGAAAATGGAGATATCGGGGGTTATGCTGTTTCATTATCCGACTCAAATAATCCCGGCTCATGTTTAGCATTTGCCGGCGTTCGAACTCTTCTTTAAGAAAATTCTCCCATTGGTTCAGGCCTGCCAGCGCCCGGTGATAATCAGCCGGGAGAATTTCTCCCCGGCGATACTTTTCTTCTATGGTATCGGCCACCTGCAGCCAGCCGCTTTGCATCTTGAAATCCTGCAGCGCCGCCGCGCGGTCTTCGCAGAACAGACTGAGACTTAGCGTATGGCGTCGTAGCAGGACGTACAGTAAGTCAAGGTCTTTGTTCAATACTGCATCGGTCAGCAGCGACACGGCGGCCCCGCTGCCCGCCTGGCCGGAGCCTGCTTCGTTTTCGCCGGTCTCCCGGACTGCAGCACTGGCCGGCGACAGTACCCCGGTGTGATCGGCCAGGATTTCAGGGTCTGGCTCCAAAAAAAGCTCCGCCAGCTGCTGAATATAGCCTGCGCCCCATTCGGTTTTCAGCAGGGTGGCATTCATTAGCGTATAAACGTCATACTTAGTGAGCTGATTTGCGCTCAATACATTTAACACCTGGACGCAGTCGGCTATTTCACGGGTACTGACCGCACAGCCCGACCTGCGGAGCAGCCGCGCCAGGTCAAAGATCAGGTAGTCCACGTAAACCAGTCCTTTTGCCTGACTTTTTCGGTAATGTGCAGGCAGTCTTCGCGGTACTTCAAAAGGATATTTACCGTAGCAATCACAATATCGGCGGATAAGGCCGGCACTTCCAGGCGGTGCAGCACATTCACCCAGTCAATAACTTCACTGATACTGGGATGCTTTTTGCATTTTTCCAGCCGCACCCGCCTGACAAAGGCCACCGCTTGCCTGCCCAGTACTTCGTTAAGCCGGGGAAAATACAGCTTAAGTATTTCGAGTTCTCTTTGCTCGCTGGGATAATCCAGGTATAGATATAGACAGCGCCGGCGCAGGGCGTGACTCAGGCTGCGGGTATTGTTGCTGGTCAGGATAACTGAGGGTATGCTGGCGGCTGTCACGGTGCCGGTTTCCGGAATGGATATTTGCCAGTCGGAAAGTATTTCCAGCAGAAAACTTTCAAATTCCTCGTCGCTTTTGTCAATTTCATCAATCAGCAGAACGGCCGGCGTTTGACTGCTGATCGCTGCCAGCAAAGGTCTTGTCAGCAGAAATTCCTTGGTGTAGATGCTTTGGCTTGTATCCGACCAATTCTGTGGGGCGGCGCCCTGGGCCTGGATGTACAGCAATTGTTTCTGGTAATTCCAGTCATATAAGGCTTTCGCTTCGTCAATGCCTTCATAGCATTGCAAGCGGATGAGCTTGCGCTGAAGGTATTGGCTCCAGGCCTTGGCCAATTCCGTTTTGCCGGCGCCGGCCGGCCCTTCGACCAATACGGGTTTGTTAAGCAATACCGATACCTGCAGCAGCATCGCCGTGGTATTGTCGGCAATATAGCCTTGCTGCCGCAGGCCTTGTCTTAATTCTTCCCATTCGTTTACTGCCATTGGTGTATGCTTCCTTTTACTTTTTTTCAGGCACTTTTTACCAGTATAGCAAATTCAGTGCTGATTGACTATTGCTATAAAAATGTAAAAAATAATCATAATTTGAGTAAATACCTCACCTGAGGTATTTACTCCACCTACTTTCTAAGCTATTCTGAATAAGAATCACGCTTTTACCAGTTGTACCATTATCGATAATTTATCTTGACAAAATAAGCTGTAACTGAGATTGGCGAATCAATAGCACAGCCGATAATAGTAAAAGAATGTACGGCCATTCCTGTAAAGGGGAAGGTGAAAAATGTCGAAATAAAACGAACGGAAATGTGTGACAAGCAGTAGTATTTGTGCTAAGATAATGTAAAACAAAGGGAAAAAAAGAATATTTGGTGCAGGTGCCCTTCGGGGCTTAATAGGGAAGTCCGGTTCAAGGCCGGCGCGGTCCCGCCACTGTAATGGAGAGCGAAGCCAGGAAACGCCACTGGGATAAAATCCTGGGAAGGTTTGGCTGAGCGATGACCCAGAGCCAGGAGAACTGCCTGTATGACAATCACCGTTGACCTGCGAGGTATGGGGAGGGGATTCGATAAGTGTTTTTTGCCTGCTTTTTTAGGCATACTAGCGAGCCTCCTTGTGTTATTGTCACAGGAGGCTTTTTTAAATTTAATTTGCCGGTTGTGAGCATGCAATAGCGAAGCTTTTTCAAGGAAAAACGGAATTTTTTTACTTTATCATGTTGCGTTACGACACAAATATGTCAATGTGAACCGGGAAGCAAGAGCAGCGCGGGTACAGGTGCCTTTCAGGCAAGGCTTAATAGGGAAGACCGGTTAAAGACCGGCGCGGTCCCGCCACTGTAACAGGGAATCAGCCCGACCATGTCACTGGCAGACGATACCATGCCGGGAAGACCGGGCTGATGAGGAACTGGAGCCAGGAGAACTGCCTGTACCGACAATCTTCACATGAACTGCGGTTGACAGGGAGAAGATTAGGCTTGAAAGCGGCTAAGTATTTCTTTAGCAGCCGGAGAGAATCCTGAAAAAAGGAAGGGAGGGAAGTCAGCCAGGGAGAATACGGATAGACTCCACTGTCCGGTTGAAGGGGTAGATGATGAACCAGCCAAGAATTGAAATCCTAACACGCCAGCTGCTGGATTGCGGCTATCATGCCGAGCAGATCAAGCACATTGTGAATGAGGCTCTCGAAAACAATACAGGCGATTCACAGGAAGAGGCGATTATGGAAGCACTGGAAACGTATCTGGCGTTTGCCGCCAAATGTAGAATGACGGGAAAATAAATTGTCATCAACTTATGAAAGCCTGCATAAGCTGAGATTGGAACAACACAACCGCATAGGGAAAGGGATAGGTGCCCTTCGGGGCTTAATAGGGAAGTTTGGTGCAAAACCAACACGGTCCCGCCACTGTAACGGGGAGCAGTCCCGCATACGCCACTGGAGCCTGGGCTTTGGGAAGGCGCGGGAACTGCCATGATCCGCAAGTCAGGAGAACTGCCTATCCGGCAATCGCCATTCGTACCTGCGAGCGACAGGGAGGAGATTACGCACAGCCGGAAGGGGTTCCTTTCCGGGCTGCCGTAACAACTCCCGCCAACGGGAGTTTTTTGTTTGGCATTATCGTAAGCATTTTTCCGGGTATGCGCCGGCTGGCCGGCGTACAAGCCCGCGTGGCCCCCCAATATCTAAAAAATATCGACAAAGGAACAGACAACATGAAAAAAATTGCCAAAACCATAAAAATAATTACCCTCCTGGCCCTTGCCGTTTTCGTAGGCGGCCTGACAGCACCCGCGCCAGCGCTGGCCGCCAAGGCCAAGGACAAGCCGGCGCCGGACATCGGCTACGTCAACCGGCAGCAAATTTTTGCCGCCTATCCCGGAATTGAGGACCTCATGAACCGCATTCAGAGCATGCGCAATGAGGCGCAAAAAGACTATGACACGAACGCCAAAGACCTGCCGGCAACCGACAAGAAAGCCTACAGCGACAAGCTGGCGCTGCAGGAGGCCCAGCGGGAAGACGAACTCATGAAACCGGTGAGCGACAAAGTCACCGCCGCCATTCAGGCCGTTGCCCTCGAAAAGGGGCTGACCGCTGTCGTCGACGCCGGCACCGTGGTCTATGGCGGCCAGGACATTACCG
>JAEZQV010000138.1 GCA_023441125.1 Bacillota bacterium | reverse complement strand
ATGGACGGGTATGAGGCAATTCGGCAAATCCGCAAGCTGCCGGCGTTCTACAATTTGCCGGTGATTGCCCTTACGGCCAAGGCCATGAAGCAGGACCGGGAAAAATGTCTGGCGGCCGGTGCTTCCGACTACATCAGTAAACCGGTACAGCTTGATCAATTATTCTCCCTCATAAAGGTATGGTTACAGAAATGAGCAACTGTAATGAGGATCTGGATAAAATTGAAATCGAGCTGTTGCTGGAGGGGATATACCGGTATTACGGCGTGGACTTTAGAAACTATTCTTATCCGCCGCTTAGGCGGCGGATCTGGCAGCGGGTAAGGAATGAACACCTGGAAAGCGTCAGTCAGCTGTTAAGCCAGGTGCTGCATGACTCTGCCAGCATGGAGCGTTTGCTGGACGACTTTTCCCTGCTGGTTACCGGTATGTACCGTGATCCCGCCTTTTTTACAGCTTTTCGGCAGAATATAGTACCTTTGCTTAAGGAATGCCCGGCTGTCCGGCTGTGGCATGCCGGCTGCGCGACCGGCGAAGAAGTGTATTCCATGGCGATTTTATTGTATGAATGCGGTTTGTATGCCAAAACTCGCATTTATGCGACAGATATCAATGAAAAGTCGCTGAGCAAAGCCAAAGCCGCTACGTTTTCGCTGGCAAAAATGCCGTATTACAGCCGCGCCTATTATAATGCCGGCGGGCAGAGCGCTTTGTCCGAATATTATGTTGTCGGCATGGATGCCGTTACTTTTCATCCTTTTCTTACGAAGAATATAGTATTTGCCCAGCATAATCTGGTGACCGACCATTCCTTTAATGAATTTAATGCGATAATTTGCCGTAATGTGTTGATTTATTTTGACCGGAATTTACAAAAGCGGGTATGCCAGTTGTTTTACGACAGTTTAGCTTATCCGGGTTTTTTGGGGATTGGCAGCAGGGAATCGCTGCAGCTTGCCGGCTTAGATGCAAAATTTAGCGTTATCGATCAGGCCAATCGGCTCTATAGTAAGAAGCCTATATTGACCGGCAGGTGATCTTCAGGGAGGTATTGTGCTCGTGAAAGAAAGTTTTAAGATTCTGCTGGTGGATGACCGCCCGGAGAATCTAATGGCATTAGAGGCCGTGCTGGCAAATCCGGAATATGAGCTGGTAAGTGCAACATCGGGCGAGGCTGCTTTAAGATTCTTATTGAATGATGAGTTCGGCCTAATCCTCCTGGATGTACAAATGCCTGGACTTAACGGTTTTGAAACCGCCAAAATTATTCGGACCCGACAAAAATGTCAGGAGATTCCGATTATTTTTGTGACTGCGATCAGCCAAACAGAGGAAAATGTGCTGGAAGGCTATGCATCCGGTGCTATCGACTATATTTTTAAACCGTATCGGCCGTCCATTCTGCGAGCCAAGGTTGATGCGTTTTTACGAATGCACAAGTACCGCCGGGAACTGGCCCGCCAGAGTGAATTGCTCAAATGCCAGGTAAAGAAACTGGACAGCCTGAATGAACAGCTTACCACTACGACCCTCGAGCTTACCCGCAATGAAATTTTACTGGAAAGCCTGGTGGCGGAAAGAACCCAGCGCATCAACAATATTTTGGAAAGTATTCAAGATGCTTTTTTTGCGGTTGATACAGACTATCTGTTTACTTATGTAAATAGCGCGGCCGAAAAGATTTTTGGCAAGCCGCGGCAGGAGATCCTTGGCAAGCCGATCTATGAAGTCCTGGGTTATCATCCTGGTTTTGTAAAAGAACTGGTGGTGATTACCGATATGGAGCCGGTACATTTTGAAATTATTTGCCCGCATAATGACCGCTGCTATGAAGTGCGGGTTTTTCCGGCCCAGGAGGGCCTGTCGGTTTACCTTAACGATATTACCGAGCGCAAACTTATGGATAAAGAGATGGCCCGGCTCGACCGGCTTAACCTGATCGGCGAGATGGCGGCCGGCATTGCCCATGAGATCAGAAACCCCATGACTACGGTGCGCGGCTTTCTGCAATATGCCAACAGCGGTAAGGCGGTTTTATCCCCTGCTAACATTGAGATCATGCTGGAAGAGCTTGACCGGGCCAACACCATTATTACGGAATTTTTGAGTCTGGCCAAAAACAAATCCACAGACAAACGGCTGCAAAATCTGAACCATGTCATTGAATCCTTGTTACCGTTGATCAAAGCCGAAGCGACTCTGAGCAGCAAAGCCGTCGTGACGGCCGGTGACGGTTCGCCTGATTTCTATTTTGACGCCAAGGAGATCCGGCAGATGGTATTAAATCTGGCTATGAACGGGCTGGAGGCCATGCAGGCCGGGGGTACACTGACACTGCGCGTCTATGAAGAAGACGGCGAGGCTGTGCTGGCCGTCCAGGATGAAGGTTCAGGCATCCGGCCCGAGATCAGGGAAAAGGTCGGGACCCCTTTCTTTACCACCAAAGACAGCGGCACCGGTCTGGGGCTGGCCATCTGTTACAGTATCGCCGCCCGGCACAAGGCAATGATAGATATAAAAAGCGGTGATTGGGGAACGGCAGTTTATGTCAGGTTTAAGATTGATACTTAATATTACCTGCAAGACCTGATTATAAGCGGGTCTTTTTCTTTTGGTTTTATGAAAATAATGGTATAATATGAATGATACAGAAAAATGCTAAACGGAGTTGCTCATGACAAGTAATATCAGAATATTCTTGAGAAATATCAGCAAATGCTATGGCGGCCGCCGGCTGTTTGACAATATTACTGCGGGGTGCGAGCCGGGACAATGTTTGGCCATTACCGGCGCCAACGGCGCGGGCAAGTCAACCTTGCTCAAAATTGTTGCCGGGCTGTTACGGCCAACTTCCGGACAGGTAAGCTTTCTTGATGAAAACCAACACGAGCTTGACAGTGACGCGAGGCTAAGGTGCCTGGCGATGGTGGCGCCGGACATGGCCATGTATACAGCGTTAAGCGGGCTTGAGAACATTCTCTTCTGGAGCAGGGTGCGGGGCTTTACGTATACGGCAGCCCAGGCGGAGCGGTTCTGCTGCGAGGCCGGTCTGGGAAGCGCCGGGCATGAGCCGGTACAGGCTTATTCCACCGGTATGCGGCAGCGGCTCAAGCTGGCTGTCGGCAAGGCGCTGCAGCCGGCAATTTGGTTGCTGGATGAGCCGACTTCCAATCTTGACACCGCCGGCCAGGGGTATGTCCGGCAGCTTATTGCCGACGCCCTGCGCGGCAAGGCCGCGGTATTGCTGGCCAGCAATGATCCGGAGGAGGCCGGTTATGCCGATAGCAAAATTGAACTTTAGCAGGGCTGTTTGGGCGGTGGTGCGCAAGGATGCCGTTTGTGAGTTAAGGACAAGATATGCCGCCGGCGCACTGGCCATGTTTGCCCTTACGGCTTTGGCAAGTGTGAGTTTGAGTTTGGCCGGCGCGGCCTTGCCGCCGGTATTGGCCGCAGCCCTGCTCTGGGTTGTGATCTTTTTCTGCGCTATGACCGGCTTGGCCCGGGTATTTATTCAGGAGCAGGAAGGCGGCACGCTCCCGGGATTGCGGCTCTACGCCGCCGGACCTGTTGTGTTTTGGGGTAAGTTATTATTTAACCTGCTATTGTTGACCGGACTTACTTTACTGGTGGTGCCGCTGTTTGTGATATTTTTTAATACCACAGTAGAGCAATGGCCGGCCTTTGTCACGATACTTGCCCTCGGCGGCACCGGGATTGCGGCGGTGGCGACACTCACGGCGGCTATGGTTTTGCCGGCCCAGGGAAAACATACTATCTTTACGGTCCTGACTTTTCCTGTTTTGCTGCCGCAGTTTTTGAGCGCAATTGGCGCTACTGCCCAGGTATTGGACGGCAGTATGCCTGAGAGCAGCGTACTGGTGTTCATGGCCGGTTTTGATGCCGCCGTAGTGGCTGCCGGTGTACTGCTGTTTGACTATCTTTGGCAGGCATAAAGTATATTACTAACTCTATTACTAGCCTACGGGAGGAACTATGGGACTCAAAACAATGGCTGCTATTGTAGCAATCTGGTTTACCGGTGTAATTTATGCCGTGTTTTATCTGGTGCCGCCGGCTGCGGGGCTGGGGAACCTGGTGCGGCTGGCTTTTTTCCATATTCCGGTCGCCTGGGTGTCGGTACTGGCTTTTATGGTAGCAGCCCTTACTGCCGGTCTCTATTTGAAAACCCGCCGCCCCTGGTATGATTGCGTCAGTGCCAGTTCGGCCCGGCTGGGGTTTGTTTTTTGCCTCTTAGCGACTGTGAGCGGCGCCGTGTTTGCCAAACTGACCTGGGGCGCTTATTGGAACTGGGATCCGCGGCAGACAACGGTTTTCATTCTGCTGTTGATTTACGGCGCTTACCTGGCGCTGCGGGCGGCGATTGCGGAGGAGGAGCGCCGGGCACCCATTGCCGCGGTGTATGCGCTTTTAGCCTTTATTACCGTGCCGTTTCTGGTTTTTGTGATTCCCCGCCTGTATTTCTCCCTGCATCCTGAACCTGTGCTTAACAGTGCCGGCCAAGTGGACATGGAGCCGGTGATGCTGTATGTGTTGCTGGCTGCTGTCGGCGCCTGTACGTCCCTGTACGCTCTGCTGCTGGCCAAAAGTGCCGGGTCAAGCATGAAATCGAACGAAGGGAGACTGCCGTTATGAAAAAATACCGGTTGCTTTGTCTGACGGTTATCGCCGGGTTTATGGCTTACAGTGCGTATGCGTTTCAAAGTGCGCTTACTCCGTATGTTACGTTTGCCCAGGCCAAAGAAAGTAAGACAATTGTACAGGTAAAAGGCACGCTGGCCACGCCGCAAATGGCCTTATCCGGTGATGGCAGTGCAATACGCTTTATTCTGAAAGATGACGCCGGCCAGGAAGCCCCCGTCGTTTACCGGGGCAGCCGGCCTGACGGCCTGGAACAGGCGACCGGCATTATTGCCATCGGCAAATACAGCGGCCAGGAGTTTCAGGCCGATAAGCTGCTGGTAAAATGTCCTTCCAAATACCAGGGGAGTGTGAATAAATGATTGGCTATGGTGCAGTGGCCTTCGCGCTAATGGTAACCCTGGCAGCGGCTGCGCTGGCGGGCGCTGCTTTAGCCGGACGGAAAGCCGCCAGGGCAAGACTTGAGAACAATGCCCGCCTATGTTATCAGGCAGCAGCCGGCTTGATCGGTATTGCCGCCTGCTATCTGCTGTATATTATCTTTGCCGATCGGTTTGAATATGCCTACGTTTTTGGTTATTCCTCCCGGGATTTACCGTTGGCCTACAAGTTTTCCGTCTTTTGGGCCGGACAGGAAGGGTCTTTTCTCCTGTGGCTGGTATTTCATGCAGTCTTTGGACTGGTGCTTATCTGGCGCAAACCGGCCGCACCGGCCGCTGTCCTGGCGGTATATAGCCTGTTGCAGGCCATGCTGCTCGTAATCCTGCTGGTGAAGAGCCCCTTTATGCTGCTGGCGGAACCCAGGGGGGATGGCGTGGGGCTTAATCCGCTGCTGCAGGACCCCTGGATGGTGATTCACCCGCCGGTATTGTTCCTGGGCTATGCAGCGCTGGCCGTGCCGTTCGCCTATGCGGTTGGCAGTATGCTGACCAATGCTCATCAGCATTGGCTGGGGCCCGCCTTGCCCTGGACTTTGTTTGCCGCGGCTAATCTGGGAGCCGGTATGTTTATCGGCGGCTTCTGGGCCTACAAGGTATTGGGCTGGGGCGGTTACTGGGCCTGGGACCCTGTGGAAAACTCCTCGCTGGTGCCGTGGCTGGCCGCCGGCGCAGCCGTGCACCTCTTAGCGCTGGCCAGGATGCGGACCGCTGCGGTCAAAGCAGCCTATGCCGGTGTTTTAGCGAGTTTTTTACTGGTGCTGTATGGGACATTTCTTACCCGCAGCGGGGTGTTAAGTGATTTTTCCACACACTCCTTTGCCGATGAGGGGGTGGGCGCCCTGCTGGGCATGGTGGTGCTTGTAACAACCCTGCTGGCATTCGGCTTGTTTATTGTCAAAATGCCTGGTATGCCGGCCGGTGAACTGTATCAACGGCTGGCCAGCCGGGAGTTTATCCTGGCACTCACGGCGCTTTTGCTGGCCTGCCTGGGGGCTTTAGTATTTGTCGGGATGTCGACGCCGCTGGTTACCATGGCCTTTGGCAGTCCCAAAAGTGTTGGCAGTAATTTTTATAATACGGCTGCTTTGCCGCTGGCGATCGCTGTAGCTGCCGCTCTGACCGCAGGCTTTCTGCTCAGGCGGGAGAAAAGCGGCAGAATGCTGCAGTATTGGTGGCTGGGGCTGTTTTTGGCGGCCGGGATAGGTTTAGCCGGCTGGCTTGGGTTACACCGCTTGCCGGTCACTATAATTGTTTGCCTGGCCTGTACAGCCGCCGCGGCCTGCGCCTATGCGGCGTACAGCCGTACTTTGCCGGCCGCCGCTGTTTGCTGCCATATGGGCGTGGCCATACTGCTGGTTGGCGTTATGGCTTCCAGCGCCGCCGGGCAAACGGTTAGCGTTCGCTTGAGCCAGGGCGCTGAGCAGATGATTGGCGGGCAGGCGATCAGTTATGCCGGTACCCGGCCAGCAGCGGACGGCACCGGTTTTTATCACGTCTTTCATGCCGGGCCGGACCAGCGCGAGGTCCGGGCGTTAACCAAACTCAATAAACAGGAGGTACCGGCTGCCCATGAGCCGGCTATTTACCGGACGTTGCTGGCTGATATCTATATTGCGCCCGTACAGCAGGAGGAAAACAGCGCCGGCCGGGAATTGACCCTGGTCAAAGGCCAGCCGCTTACCTATGAAGGTGTGAGCATGACGTTTACCAGGTTTACTATGGCCGGCATGGATGGTCCCGGGGAAATTCGCGTGCAGGCGCTTATTACCGTCGCCAGCGGCGGCAATAGCGGGGAAGTCCGGCCTGAACTGGTTAACAGCAATGGGCGGATTACGGGTTCAACGGTGACGGCTTTGGACCGCTACCAGTTGCACATCACCGGCCTCAAACCGGGCGAAGGCAAAGTAACTATTGAATTTATAGATATGGCGGCAGCTCATAATCAGGATCAGGCGGAACTGACCGCCGAGGTCAGCACTAAACCGCTGATTAACCTGGTATGGCTGGGCGCCGTGCTGATAACTGCCGGGACAGGCTGGGCGGCCTGGAACCGGCGGCCGCGTTATACTCAACTGTTGCCCAGGGGTCAGGGTCCTGCTGCCGGGACCTAGTATAACCCGAATTTTAACAGGGGGAGGAGATGCTTTGGATACTGGTCAGTTCCTTAACCGCAACGCGTTAAAGATTGCTTTGGCAGTCTTGGTGCTTGCGGCGGCAGGAATGCTGGCGGCCGGGGCCGGGTACGCCTATGCCGACAGTCCGGCCTTCTGCGGTTCATGCCACTCGATGGCGGAAAGCACCGCCAGCTGGCAGGCCTCCAATCATAAGCAGTTTAGCTGCACCGACTGCCATCTGCCGCATCAGAACCTTGCGGTCAAAATGATCGTGAAAGCCCAGACCGGTATGCACGACACCTATCATGAAGTACTCAGGGATTATCCGGCAACCATGGTTATATCAGCCAACGGCAAGACCATCGTCAATGACAATTGCCTGCGCTGCCACCAATCTTCAGTAGAAAATACCGCTATGGCGGCTGGCGGACAGGACTGCCTGAAATGCCACCGGGGTCTGGTTCATGGCATGAACAAGAGCAAAGGAGGGATAAAGGTTGAGTAAGCCGCAAAAATCTTTACTTGTCCTGCTGGCTGTCGGTCTGCTGTTTTTCGGGTTTGTTGTGGTCCGCATTGGGCTTGCCAAACCGGCCGCTACTGTAAAAGTCGCCAAAATTCCCGCCGGCGAATATGATCCGGCCGTATGGGGCCAGTATTATCCGCTGCAATATGCAAGCTACCGAAAAATGGCGGAAGAGGCGCCGTCGCCGACAGGATATGGCGGCAGCATCAAGGTGCAAAAGTCCGAGATGCAGCCGGAAATGCTCATGCTGTTTAAGGGTATGCCGTTTGGCAAAGATTATGCCGAAGACCGCGGGCATGTATATGCCCTGACGGATTTGCGCGAGTCCAAACGGATCGGCCCGGCCAGCAAAGGAGCCTGCATAACCTGTAAGACGCCTTATCTGGAGCAGGCCTACAAGGAATATGGCTGGGATTATGCCAATAAACCGCTGGGAGAAATGATGGATAACGCCAAGCAGGCTATTGCCTGCGCCAACTGCCACGATCCGGCAACCATGAACCTCCGGGTCATCAATCCGGCCTTTATCGAAGCCCAGGCCAGACGGGGCATTGACGTAACCAAAGCCTCACGGGAAGAAATGCGCAGCTTTGTTTGTGCCCAGTGCCATTCTGAATATTATTTTGAACCGGGCACGACCAAAGTGGTGTTTCCCTGGGATAAGGGCCTAAAACCGGCAGACATGTACGCTTACTATAGTGAAAAGCCGAGTGGCTTTGTGCAGGACTGGCAGCATCCTGATTCTAAAGCCGCTATGCTG
Source organism: Bacillota bacterium (assembly GCA_023441125.1). The sequence continues at coordinate 19,271 of JAEZQV010000138.1, read as the reverse complement.
AAGGCGCAGCATCCTGATTATGAGCTGTTCTCTACCGGCAGCCATGGCAAAGCGGGTGTCGCCTGTGCCGACTGCCATATGCCGTATAGCCGCAAGGATGGGCAAAAATACACCTCACACTGGGTTACCAGTCCGCTAAAAACGCTGGATGCCTCCTGTTCGCCCTGCCACAATCAGGGAACAGCCTGGCTGGAGGAACGGGTCAAAACGATTCAGGATCAGACCTTTGCATTGCAGCATATGGCCGGGATGAACATCGCCAGGGCCCACGAGGCCATCAAAATGGCTGCCGCCCAGCCGGGTGCCGATGAAACCGGCTTGGCCACGGCCCGCGAAGCGGTGCGTAAAGCCCAATGGTATTGGGACCTTTTGGCAGCCGAAAACAGTATGGGCTTCCACAATCCTTCCCAGGCGCTTACTACGCTGGGGCAAGCCAATGAATTGGCTCATCAGTCTATTGAGGCCGCAAATGCGGCAGCAGGAATTAAGCTGTTTTGACAATATAAAGGACAATGCAGGTAGGCCGCTGTAGGATTTATACAGCGGCCCTTTGCTATAGTCTGGAAACGCGAACAATTTAGTTTTGTGTACCCCAGAACGGGACCGGCTGATCCATTTCCCAGATGTTGGCGGCGTATTCGGCAAAGGTCCGGTCACTGGAAAACCAGCCGGAATGAGCAATATTCATCAGGCACATTTTCTGCCAGTTATCCTGCCGGCGAAAGCTTTCCGCCAGCTGCCCCTGGGCCTCTGCATAGGCGCCGAAGTCTTTGAGCAGGAAATAATGATCACCGTGATACAGAATGGCATCATAGTGAGTCCGGAATTCATCGGGATGCACCGGGAAAAAGCCGTTGATCAGCTGGTCCAGGATGATTTTAATCCGGGTGTCGCTGTGATAAAAGTCCCAGGGATTATAGCCGCCGTGGCAGTAATAATCAAGAACTTCGTCGGCGGTTAAGCCAAAAACAAAAATATTGTCGCGGCCGGCCGCATTGCGGATTTCAATGTTGGCCCCGTCGAGGGTGCCGATCGTCACCGCGCCGTTCATCATAAATTTCATGTTGCCGGTGCCGGAGGCCTCAAAACTGGCCGTGGAAATCTGTTCACTGACATCGGAGGCCGGAACAATCAATTCAGCATGGGAAACGTTATAGTTTTCCAGAAACAAAATCTTTAGCTTATTATTGAGGATTTTGTCATTATTGACTTTGTCGGCCAGCGCCGAAATCAGCTTGATGGTTTTCTTGGCTTTATAATAGCCGGGGGCCGCTTTGCCGGCAAATATAAAGGTGCGGGGCGGTATATCCAGGTGCGGGTCCTCCCGCAGTCTGTTATATAGGTGCATAATATGCATAACATTCAGGCACTGGCGTTTATAAGCGTGGATGCGTTTAATATGGGAGTCAAAGATGGAATTAACGTCGACAACGACATTGTATTTTGCCTTGATATATTTGGCCAGCCTGAGTTTGTTGTACAGCTTGACCCCGGCCAGCTTCTGGAGAAAGCCGGCATCCTGCCTGAGAGCAGCCAGTTCGGTCAAATGGCCGGGATATTCAATCCAGTCCGGACCAATGGCGTCGGTAATCAATTCGGCTAAGCGGGGGTTGGCCGTCAGCAGCCAGCGGCGATGCGTGACGCCGTTGGTGACATTGGAAAATTTATCAGGGGTATAGGTATAGAAATTGCTCATTACCGATTTCTTGAGAATCTCGGTGTGAATGTCGGCGACACCGTTGACCGAATGGCTGCCGGCAATGGCTAAATGCGCCATGTGCACCTGATTATCGGCAATAACGGCCATGCGGTGGATACGGTCCCAATCGCCGGGATATTTGTGCCAAAGCTCGCTGCAGTAACGTTCGTTTATCTCGGCAATCAGCATGTAAATGCGCGGCAATAGCTGCTGCATCATCGCCACCGGCCATTTTTCCAGTGCTTCCGGCAATACGGTATGATTGGTATAAGATACCGTCTGCACCGTGATTTGCCAGGCTTCTTCCCAGCCAAGGCCGCATTCATCCATCAGAATGCGCATCAGCTCAGGGACAGCCAGGGCCGGATGGGTGTCATTAATGTGCACGGCAATCTTAGCCGGTAAATCGCTTACGTCATAATGGTGCATGCGATAGTTCTGGACAATATTCTGCAGACTGGCCGACACCAGAAAATACTGTTGTTTCAGCCGCAGCACCTTGCCGCTGTAATGGGTGTCATCGGGATACAAAATATCTGTGAGGGACTCAACCTGGTGCTTATAGTCAATGACATTATTGCAGTCCGAGCCATTAAGCCCGCAGGTATGGTTGGTGGCGTCAATCTCGGCGCTCCACAGCCGCAGCGTATTGACGGTTTCGTTATTGTAGCCCACAATCGGCACATCATAGGGAACAGCCAGGACCCGCTCGCAATTTTCCTGAATAAAGCGGGTCTTGCCGTTAGCCTGGACCCGGACAGTACCGCCGAAACGTACCAGCTGCTGCTCTTCAGGCCGGCGGTACTCCCAGACATAGTACCGGTCCTTCAGCCAGTTGTCCGGATATTCATACTGATCTCCCCCGATGATGCGCTGTTCGAACAGGCCGTACCGGTAACGCAGGCCGCAGCCATGGCCTGCCAGGCCCATGGCCGCCATAGAATCCAGATAACAGGCGGCCAACCGCCCTAAGCCGCCGTTGCCCAGGCCGGCGTCTTCCTCCTGGTCGACCAGGACACTCAGCTCAACCCCCAGCTGGGCTAACGCCTCAGTGCAAATTTCTTTAATGCCCAGATTAACGAGGTTGCTTTCCAGCAGTCGTCCCAGCAGAAATTCGATCGAAAAATAAAAGACTTGTTTGCTGTCGGTCTTGCTCTGTTCCTTATGGCTTTCAATCAGGTTATGGCTGATAAACTGCCGGGTCATTGCCGCCAATGCCTGGTACTGTTCGCGGTTGCTGGTTGCGCTGAAAGGTTTGCCGTGCATGGTTTCCAGGGTGGTTATAAAGGCATCGCGAAATTCGGGTACAGACATATTCGCCGGGGTTGTCCGCGTTCCGGCCGGCAGCCGGCCCGAACGGTAACTGGTTGTTTCAGTGCGCATAGGGAACCTCCTTTTCGGACTCAAGATAGTCGCTGCTGATGTCTAAGGGAATAGCGGACTCATAGGCGCGCTGGTAGCGGGACTTATCGTCGGCTCTGTTGTTGTACACATAGCCTTCAATGTATAACCGGTTATAGAGTTCATGATACTTGCTGGCCGGGATGTGCCAGCTGTTATCGGCGCGCATGACGCGCACAACGAGTTTGTCCCAGACGGCTTTGTCGTGGTAAAAACGAATGGCCCGCCTGAGAGTATAGAGCAGGTCGTGGGCGTTATAATTGGTAAAACTGAAACCGTTGCCGGTACCGGTATATTCGTTATAAGGACGGACAGTATCTTTTAGACCGCCGGTTTCCCGGACCACCGGCAGACTGCCATACCGCATGGCAATCAACTGGCCAATGCCGCAGGGTTCATAGCGGGACGGCATTAAAAACAGGTCGGCGGCGGCAAAAAGTTTGCGGGCGGTATCCTCGTCGTACGGAATAACGGCTGCCAGCTGCTCAGGACGCAACCAGGCGGCATGCCAGAGGAGATGTTGATAGTGTTCGTCACCCTGACCTAAAATAACCATCTGTACGTTGCTGTCGAGAATTTCATCAAGAACTCTGAGAACCAGATCCAATCCCTTGGCTTCCACCAGACGGGTGTTCATGGCCAGCAGCGGGATGTCGGCAGCCGGGGTAAGTCCAAGCATTTTTTGCAGTTCCAGTTTGTTTTTGGCTTTCCGTTCTTTGGTCTGCCAGTTGTAATTTAGAAATAGTTTGTTATCAGCAGCCGGATTATAGGTTGTGTAGTCAATGCCGTTGAGAATTCCCGACAGATCGTCGCGGCGGCTGGCGAGAACTCCCTCCAGGTTTTCGCCGAAGTAGGCATGCTGAATTTCCTGGGCGTAGGCGGGACTTACGGTATTGAGCAAATCGGAAAAGATAAGGCCGCTTTTCATAAAGTTGACCTTGTCATAGAATTCAAGGCCGTTTACTGTGAAATACTCCCAACCTAAATCCAGCAGGTTGACCATGATGTCTTTGGGGAAAACTCCCTGGTACTTAAGATTGTGGATGGTAAATAGAGTTCGGATTTTCTCATAAAAGGGATTAGGCCGGTAGTGCGCGGCCAGCAAAACACTGATTAAACCGGTATGCCAGTCATGGCAATGCAGGATATGGGGCTTAAAGCCGATGTGCGGCAGAGACTCCAGGACAGCCCGGCAAAAAAAAGTGTAACGCTCGGCATCGTCATAATGACCGTAGCAACCAGCGCGGTTAAAGTAGTATTCATTATCGAGAAAATAAAAGGGGACGCCGTCGTACTCCAGTTCCTGGACCCCGGCGTATTGCAGGCGCCAGGAAACCGGTACCTGAAATACTGTCTTGGTGGAAAATTGACTCTTGAATGTTTCCGGTATGGCGCCATAGTTGGGGATAATAACCCGGGCATCAACCCCCTGGCGTCTGAGCTCTTTCGGTAAAGACGCGACAACATCACCCAGCCCGCCGGTTTTGACAAATGGTGCGGCTTCGCTGGCAACAAACAGTACTTTAATCATGCTGGCATAGTCCTTTCTGTAGATGATCGGATGCTTTGGCGACAGGTTAGCTGTATGGCAGGCAATAGCAACCTTTTTATTTTCTGTTCCTAAAACTAAAGTATAGCCGTAAGACCGGTGACTAATTCTAAGATAGAAAAGACAATATTTGTAGTTTCGATATTTTTGTATTAAAATGGTATATATATGGTTTTACAATTAGGAGGCTTTTCTTTTGTTATTTGACACGCACATTCACACCAGTTATTCCGACGACTCCGACATGCTGGTGGAAACCGCTGTCGGCAAGGCGGTCGAACTGGGACTGGGAGTAACTTTCACTGAACATATTGATCTGGCTTACCCGGAGCCGCATACCATAACCTTTGACGTCGGCCAGTATTTTCGGGATTACACGCGGTATCGCAGCAACAAGGTACTGTTAGGTATTGAAGTAGGCATGGGGCCGGGCTGTGTGGAAGCTAACCGGCTTATTATTGACAACCACCCGTTTGACTATGTGCTTGGCTCGATTCATGCAGTGGGTAATGTGGATATCTACCGCGAAGAGTATTACCGCCTGCGGAGCAAACGGGAGGCATATATTCAGTATTTTGAAGCGATGCTGACCTGCCTGAAGGCCTATGATTTTATTGATAGCTTGGGACATATCGATTATATAGCCCGCTATGCCCGCTATGAAGACACCGAGGTGTATTACCACGAATTTAGTGACTGGATTGATGCCGTACTCAATTTTCTCGTTCAAAACAATAAAGCGATGGAAATTAATACCCGTCGCCTGACAAGTCAGGCTGCAGTAGACGTACTCCGGCCTATTTACCGGCGGTTTTACGAACTGGGCGGCCGCATGGTTACAATCGGCTCGGATGCACACCGGCCGCATGATATCGGTAAAAGGCTGGCTGTTGGCTATGCTTTGGCGGCGGATTGCAATCTTAAAGCGGTTTACTTTAAACAGCGCAAACCTGAAATCGGGAGGTAATGTTATGGAGATAAAACGGTTTGATACCACAATCAATACAGATAAGATGGTGGAATGCAGGGACTTTTATATTAAATATTTCGGTTTCCAGTTGGTGTATGAAAGTGACTGGTATATTGAACTCATGGCGCCCGGGATGTCGGCTGGCATTAGCTTCAGCAAACCGCAGCGGGATGCCGGCGATTTCTTTCATGGCTCCGGTATTATTGTCTCTTTGGAAGTAGCCGATGTGGATGCCGAGTACCTCCGTCTAAAAGAAGCCGGCATTGAAATCTGCCAGGACCTGCAGGATAAGCCCTGGGGTGAACGCAGCTTTGTTGTCAATGATCCCAGCGGCGTCCATGTTTATGTATATAAATCCATTCCGCCGACCCAGGAGTACCAAGTTGTGTACGAATCCTTTAAAAAATAGTAAGCGCTGCGGGGAAGGACCGGGATATTTTCAAGGCAAAGAAAAACGGCTCATTGCGAGCCTTGGTAGCTAGTTGTTTATCCGGCAGGTTAGCGAAACAACCAACAGGAACCCGGTGACCGGCAAGTTCCTGTTGGTAACGGTTTTTACAGCAATTGCCTGTAGGTGGCGGCCAATACTGCCAGCGGCAAAATTCCAGTCCGGATATAGCGGATGAATTTTGTTAATTTGCCTGTCTCCAGACTGTCCGTGATACTTGCCGGTCCGGGGGGCTGCGGCTGCAGCAGGGAAGATGCCTCCTGATCCCGGAGGGCGGCTTTTCTGATAAACAGATTATGAAGTTCGTGGAGTAAAGTAAAACCGGGAGTTGCCGGTGGTACCGGTGTGACAGGCTGAACCGGCGGTACCGGGGTCGGCTTGGTTTCTTGCATAACAGACACCTCTTTATTTTTGGCTTTCGAAAAACACTACATTCTATTGTATAGGGTCTGCGGTGGCAGGCGTTTTATACCTTCGTTAGTTAATATATTGCAATTTTTGTCCAATAGTACTGAAAAAGCTTAGGCTATCCAAACATAAAAGCAGGGATGTTTAGTCCGAAACATCCCTGCTTTTTTAATACTGAAAAAAAGTAAGTACACTCATCGCCGATGTTTACTTGTGGACCAATAGGATGCATGGATTTGATACAGCTTACGATACCTGATTAGCCGTCAGGTAATATTCGTTAGCTGTACAGGAATCTCCCGGCCTTACATGATGCAGAAGATTATGGCAATTTTGACTTATAAAGTCGAATTTGATTTAGTCCACATGGCGTATTTACTTTTCAGGCAGGTAAAGAATCAGATCGCCGGCATGAATTTCGGTGATCAAGCTGATGGCATGATTCTTGCTTGAATAACGGTTAGATGAAGTTTGAACACGGCAATATTTTTTCAAATCAGGGAAAGGAGGCGACTTAACCGGGCCGGATTCGTTTCATCCGAGGGATACTGGTTGCGGGAGAAAGAGGTAAGTGCCTTTGCTGTCAAGCAGGAAAGCCGCCGTTATCATCGTGATTTTTGTTAGTTCGTCATAGTAACATTTGTTTATAAAGCTCGGTTTCAATAATATAGTTATGATAAAATTAGTTCTGCAAAAATAGGAAACTACTTCCACAATAAGAAAATAATAACAAAAAATAGTGAAAGAATGAACCTTCAGAAAAGTCTGTGGAATTAAGAGGATTGTGTTAAAACAAGCAGGAATGTATCAATTTATCACCAATACCTGCATGCTATAATCTAGTCAGAAAACGATTTGGAATATTGAAAAAAAGAGGGGCAGCCGATGGCGTCAGGCAGGCAAGCTCCCACAGTCCGGACAGGTCATATTCCAGCCGCTGGTAGTTATTTTATGGTTTGAAAGGAGAAAACAATGGATACAAACCGGATGTTTCACTTGGAGAAAATGAGTTTGGAAAAAACGGTGGAGTTGTTCTCGCAAAGTCAAATTTTAAAGTCAATTGCCGACAGTGTTTATGCGTCCATGGATGTTGCTTTGCTCCGCACACAGATTATAGAACTGATCGAAGAAAATTATGATATTGGCAAAGTAGTTGAGGTCTACGAAATTTTTGGCGGCTATGTCAACAGAAGTTTTGGCATTTATGTTGAAAATGGCGGTGCCCGACAGGAGTATTTTGTCCGCAAGTATAAAAGCGGTATCACCGACAAGGAAATTCTGTTTGAACATAAACTTATCGATTTTTCCATTGCCAATGGCTTGTCACTGGCAGCCGGACTGATCCGTACCAAAGAGCAAAAGACCTATATTAAAGCCTCAAGCGGTGAAGCAGCCGATTATTACGCCATCTATCAGTACCTGCCGGGTGAAGACAAATATACCTGGGACAACCCCAACTGCAATGATGACGAGTATGCCAGCGCCGCCGAAGTACTGGCCTTGTTCCACAACGCGTCGCGCTACTTTGATCCTGAGGGTCTGGAACGGATCGAACCCAAAATTATGGAGTTTTTGCCGACCAGAGCAGAAGTCTATAAGGAGTTTGCCGGCCGCGACCTGAATACCAAGTATCATGCTTACTATGTAAAACAACTGGAAGCCATTCTCGAAGTGCTGCAAACTTCCCAGATACCGGATGCTGCCTGGCGGCAGATGCCGTTCAACCCCTGCCATAATGACTTTCATCCCGGTAATTTGAAATACCTGAACAACAAGGCAACCGGACTGTTTGATTTCGACTGGTCAAAAATTGAACTCAGACTGTTTGATGTCTGTCTGTCGCTGGCTTATTTCTGCAGTTCCTGGGATGACGAAACCGACGGCGTGCTGCGGCTGGACAAATGCTCCATCTTCCTTACGGCCTATCAGCGCAAATTGCAGGAACTGGGCGGACTCACGCCCTTAACGGCCGAGGAAAAAGAATATTTCCCCACCATGATGGCGGCAGCCAACCTGTATCTGGTGAACTGGGATATCTGTGCGTATTACACCGGGTCCAACTTGAACGAGTATGAGTATATTGCCTACTTATCGCACAATGTTCGCTTGATGAAGTGGATTGAAAAGCATAAAGCCGAAATTGCCGCAATGATCCAAGCCATTTAACCAGTGGCCAATTCAGCTTGGAGGAGGTAGAGTCATGGCCGATATAAGTGTTGCCGGCAAAGTACAGGAACTGAAAAGCAAGCGGGAATTGTCACATGCCAAGACCGGTTTATTATGGGGCGTTATTTCCGGCGCTACCTGGGGTCTGGACGGGGTTATTCTGGGTATGGCACTGGCCATGTCGCCTTTTACCGGCGGTGCATCGCTGTATGCGGCGCCGCTGGCCGGCGCGGCCATGCATGACGGCTTTGCCGGGTTGTGGCTGTTTCTTTATAATTTGTTTACCGGCCGCTGGCGGGAATATGGCCGGACCTTAGCTACCAAACCGGGCATGATCGTTTGTCTGGCATCCCTGTTTGGCGGCCCGATAGCCATGTCCGGCTATATGATGGGCATTAACATGGCAGGCGCCTCTTACGCTCTGGCCATTACCGCCGCCTATCCGGCCGTAGGCGCCATACTGGCGGTATTTTTACTAAAAGAGAAAATTACGCCGCGGGTATGGCTGGGGATTATCTTATGCATCATCGGCGCCATTGTGGTCGGCTACACGCCGCCGGAGGGAGAGTTTCCCCACTTTTACCTGGGGCTGGGCCTGGCGCTCTTAGCCACTTTTGGCTGGGGCATGGAAGGCGTCCTGTCCACCTTCGGGATGGATATGGTCGATCCCGATATTGCGATCGGCATTCGCGAGGCAACCTCTTTTGTTGTTTATCTGGTGGGGGTGCTGCCGGTGGCGGCCGGCCTGATTATTTTCTGGGATGCGTTTAAAGAGCAGAGCCTTTACTATGTAGCGTTAGCCGGTTTCCTGGGCGGCCTGTCCTACTTGGCCTGGTACCGGGCGCTCAACATGACCGGTGTCGGCCGGGCTATGGCCCTCAATATAACGTATGCGCTGTGGTCGGTATTTTTCGGCTGGCTGCTGACCGATCTGGCCTTGACTACAACACTGCTTGTTGGTTCTGTCGTTATTACCGTTGGTACGCTGCTGGTGGTAGCCAATCCCAAAGAACTTATTCAGTTGCGCAACCGCTAAGGGAGGGACGCGTTATGAAACTGCCGATGAGATTCAGAATTCTCCATTTGATTTCACAGAATGCCAGCCTGTCTGACCAGGAAATTATGCAGCATTTACAGTCTGAGTATGGCGGCGAGGGGCAGTTTACCCGCTCCATCATCGAATTGCATTTGGAATCCATGCGGGCTGTCGGACTGGTGGAGGTAACCGATTTGGCCTTAGACGCAGCCGGCTTGCTGCAGCAGAAATACAAGATCACCGCTTATGGCCGGAGCAGGCTGAGCTATTTACCGGATTCCTGGCGTAACACCGGCTCGAATGCAGCTATGTAAATAGCCGAGCCGTAAATATTGTAAAACAGTTGGGGGGATTCACAATGCATTTTACCAGATTTTTCACTGATGACCAGGTTGGGCGGATCCATGCAGCATCCTTGGAACTGCTGGAGAATGTTGGCATACTGGTCCATAATGACAAGGCGCGGGCCATCTTTGCCAAAATCGGCTGTAAGGTGGATACCGGCAGCGGACTGGTTAAATTTCCGGCGGCGGTCGTGGAACAAGCCAGGCAGTCCTTTGCGCCGACCTACACCTTCACCGCGCAGGACCCCAAATTTGACAAAGTATTGCCTGAGGATGGTCCGGTGGTCGTTACCGGCAGTTCGGCACCCAATATCATTGATCCCAAGACCGGGGAAGAGCGTCGGGCTACCTCGGCCGATATCGCCAATATTGCCTATTTAATCAATGAACTGCCCGGCTTTGATGTCTTCTCGATTTCGACCTTAGCCGAAGATGCGCCGCCGGGACAATTCAGTCTCTCCCGTTTTTATCCGGCCCTGAAGAACTGCAAGAAACCCGTGCGCAGCAACACGCCGAACATGAAGGACCTGGCGCAGGTGCTGGAATTGGGTGAATTGATTGCCGGCAGCAAAGCCGCTTACCGGGAACGGCCGTTTATCAACCATCATTATTGCCCGATGGTGGCGCCGCTGACTATGGACGTTGAGTCCACCGAGGCCGTCATTTATCTTGTGGAACAGGGACTGCCGGTATATGGCACGATTGTTCCCAACGCCGGCCTGACCTCGCCGATGAGTCTGCCTGCTACCGTGACGCTGGGCAATGCTGAATTTCTGGCGTTGTCTACCCTGATCCAGAGCATCCGCCCCGGCGCGCCCATGATCTATGCCGTCCTGTCTACCGTGGCCGATATGCGTACCGGCAACTATGCGCCCGGCGCCATTGAAACAGGCATATTGCAAATGGGCCATACCGAAATGGCTAATTATTATAATGTGCCGTCCGGCGGCTATATCGGTCTCACTAATTCCCATTTGAATGATGCCCAGAGCGGTTATGAAACAGGCATGAATACAACGGGCGCTCTGCTGTCCGGGGCCAGCCTGTTTAATATGGGCGGGCTCTTGGGCAGCCTGATGGCTTTTGATTTCGGCAAAGCCGTTACCGACAGTGAGATTGCCATGAATTTGAAACGGATCAAACGGGGTATGGAGTTCAGTGAAGAAAATCTCTGCCTGGACCTGATTGCCAAAGTCGGACCGGGCGGCAGTTATATGAGCGAAAAGCATACTGTTAAGAAAATGCGCACAACGGCGGTACTGCCGACGGTAGCCACCAGAGAAATGCGCGGCCGGTGGGAGAACGAAGGCCGGACCGATTATCAGACCCGGGCGATGCGTGAGGCGGCCGACATTCTCAGCAAAGAAAATCCGGCCAGATTCCCGGCTGAACTGGATGCCAGAATCCGCAGCCATTTCCCCGGCCTGGTAGCCGGGGACGCCAAGTGGGAACTATAGTGCCTGACAGATAAATTTAAGGGGGACAAGATAATGAGTGTGGAAAAAATCTATGAAGCAGTTATTGAATTCGAGGATGATCTTGTGGTTGACCTGGTCAAGCAGGAAATCGCCGCCGGCACCGACTTGACCCAGGTATTAAATAATGGTCTTATCAGTGCGATGGATGAAGTGGGCAAGCGGTTTAGCGCCGGCGATCTGTTTGTGCCGGAGATGCTGCTGGCGGCTCAGGCCATGAAAGCAGGGCTGGATGAACTGAAGCCGCATCTTGCCCAAGGAACTGCCGCCACCAGAGGTACGGTCGTTATTGGCACGGTCAAGGGCGACTTGCATGACATCGGCAAGAATCTGGTGGCGATGATCATGGAAGGTGCCGGTTTTGAAGTAATCGATGTCGGTATGGATGCCGATACTGAAAAATTCCTGCAGGCGGCCACGGAAAAAAATGCCGGCGTTATCGCCATGTCGGCTTTGCTGACAACCACTATGCCGGCAATGGGCGAAGTGGTAAAAGCCATCCGGGAGCAGGGCCTGCCGATTAAAACGCTGGTTGGCGGCGCCCCGGTAACCCCGGCCTTTGCCGAAAAAATCGGCGCGGACGCCTATTGCGAAGATGCTCCCGCAGCCGTGGACGCAGCCCGTAAGTTTATAGCGTAGCGTAAGGAGGAGCAGACATGATAGTAGTAGGAGAGTTAATAAATGCCAGCCGTAAGGCCATCGCTGCGGCTATCCAGGCCCAGGACGCCGCCTATATTCAGCAGGTGGCCAAAGACGAGCAGGAAGCCGGCGCCGATTACATCGACGTCAATGCCGGCATATTTGTCGGGCAGGAGGCAGAGTATTTAACCTGGCTGGTAAAAACCGTCCAGGCCGTGGTGGATATACCCTGCTGCATCGACAGTCCGGATCCGCGCAGCATTGAACAGGCGCTGGCCGCCCACCGGGGGACGGCTATGATCAACTCCATCTCGCTGGAAAAGGAACGGTATGAATTGCTGCTGCCGGTTGTTGCCGGCACCGACCTAAAGGTGGTGGCCCTGTGCATGAGTGACGAGGGCATGCCTGAGACGATGGAGGCCCGCTTACGAATTGCCGATAAATTGATTAACGCGCTGGTGGCCAATAAAGTGCCGCTGGACAATATCTATGTCGACCCGCTGGTTCAGCCGATCGGTACCAATAGCTGCTTTGGCATCGAATTCCTCAATGCTATTGAAGCCATCACCACTCAGTTTCAAGGCGTTCATACCATGTGCGGTTTATCCAACATTTCGTTTGGCTTGCCCAACCGGAAATTTATGAATCAGATGTTTGCGGTTATGGCGATTGCCAAAGGTCTTGACGGACTTATCGTCAATCCTTTGGACAAAGCCATGATGGCCAGCCTGGTCACTGCCGAAACACTGCGGGGCCGGGATGATTTCTGCATGAAGTATCTAAAGGCCCATCGCAAAGGTGCGCTTGAGTTTTAGCGGTAATTAACAGTATCCCCTTCCCGCAGCGGGAAGGGGATACCCGAATTACAATAGGTCGTTTTATTAATCAGGTGAGTGACACTCCCCTGATTCATTCGCTTTGCAGCGAGAATAATTCAAAACGCTTAGGCGACGCAGGGGAGGACATAACTGCATGCAGCCGGTTAACCTGGTCATGTTCGACTATGATGGCGTTATTGTAGATTCATTACAGGTTTTCAGCCAGAGCTTTATTGCCGCTTGCCGGGAAAACGGCCTGCTGGCGATAGCAACCGAACAGGATGTCCTGGCTTTATTTGAACATAACGTCTATGAGAGTTTGCGGCAGCGAGGCGTTACCGCCGCTACCATTAATAAAATTCTGGCAAGCTATGAACGCAGGCAAAATGCCCGCCTCAAGGAACTGAAACTATTTGGCGGCATGGCTCAGGCCCTGCAAACTATTTCCCGGGAAAACAAGGTGTTCATTATTACCTCCAATCTTTCGGCGGCAACGGAAACTGTCCTGCAGGCGCATAACGTGAACTGTGTGGCGGAAGTGATTGGCGCTGAAAAGGAAAAGAGCAAGATTGCCAAAATAAAAAAGATCATGTCCGGCTTTAAGGACTTGCCGGCCTTTTATGTGGGTGATACCCAAGGCGATATGATCGAAGGCCGGGCGGCAGGAGCCCATACGATCGGCGTGACCTGGGGCTGGCACAGCCCGGAGCAGCTGCAAAGCGGTAACGCCGAATATCTTGTGCATACGCCGCAGGAACTGGTTACCCTTCTTTTACGGCCGGACCGGGCCGGGTGAAGCTTCGCCCCAGCGTTTTACCAGATTATGATCTATACCCAGCAAATCCAATATGCGGCCGGTATGATGGCTGACAATATCGTCGATCGTCGCCGGCTGGTGGTAGAAACTGGGCATATAAGGCATTATGACGGCACCCTGATAGGCCAGGTGCAGTAAGACGTCCAGCTGCTCGGGCCGGTATACCGGTTCACTGGCGACCAATACTAATTTTTTTCCTGTTTTTAGCGTATTGCCGGCTGCTGCTTGCAGGAAATTTACGGGTGCATCATGAACTAATGAAGCAAGTGATTTGACACTGCACGGAATCATGATCATGGCGTCGGCGGCGGGAACTCCACTCCTGCCGGGTGCAGGTGATAGTACGGTATCTTCATAATAAAAATCGTCTACCAGATCTTTAAGGTAGGATACCGGATACCCTGTTTCCTGCAGCAGGATTGTTGCCGCATCACGGCTCATAATCAGACAGGTGTCAACATGCATTTGCCGCAGCGTTTCTACCAGGCGTACTGCGTACAGCATGCCGGTGGCGGCCGTTATACCGATAAGTGCTCTCATGGGTGTAGCTATCCTCCGTAGCAGGTTCATTTATTTTATCTGTTGTCCATGTGGCATTCAATAGAGACTGGTGCCTATAGTTTGATTATAACAAATAAATGGCGGATGTGGAAAAGGTAGATGATCAATGCGGGTAAAACTTATTGGCTGTTTTTCGGTAAAGCAGGAGATTGAACAGCTGCAGCCTGCGTTGCCAACCGAATATGAATATCTTGATTTTAATCTGCACGGGTTTCCCAAAAAGCTTAAGGAAGAACTGCAAGCTGCGATTGATGCCAGCCAGCGGTATGATTTAATTATTCTTACTTACAGCCGGTGTTCGGACATGATTAAGGGGCTGGTTTCCCCTGCTGTGCCGCTGGTACTGCCGGGGACACATGATTGTATTGCCCTGCTGCTGGGGTCTGACCAACGGCGGCAGCAACTGGCGGACAAAAATCCGGGCGCCTACTATTTCAGCCCCGGCTGGCTGGAATACGGGCAGAACCCGTATGCTGAATACCGGAGCTATGTTGCCAGGTTTGGCAAATGCGCCGCCGATTATTTAATTCAGGAATTATACGGACGCTATAATGAAGCCGTGTATATTGACACCTGTAACCCGGCGAAAGCTGCCGGCTACAGGGCGCAGGTGCGGGAAATAGCCCGGTTCTTTGGCTGGAAGATGAGCGAGGTCAAGGGCGATCTGGCCTTATTGCAGGCAACTGTCAATGGCCTGGCCGCGCCGGGCGTGCTGCATATTCCCGCCGGGAAACCCATTGCCTTGCCGGTATGCCCGGAGATTCCGTTCGCATAGCATTGCCGGCGCAAACCGCCGGCCCGCAGTTAGCAGCGTATTGGCAGCGACGTGTTTTGTCAAAGCATTTCCTACAGCGTATAATGAACCTTACTTTTAAATAGCAACCTTAAACGAGTGAGGTGGACTGCTATGAGTATGGGCGTAGAATTGTTTGACGGCAAATATCTGGAAGAGATTCTGGGCAACTTTTCTCAGGCGACCGGATTGCACATTGAGGCGGTAAATGACAAGGGAGAGACCTTTTGTATTCCGGGTAAAGCCGACCGGTGTGACTTTTGCCGGTATATCCGCAATCAGCCCGGCGGGGCGGAAAAATGCCATGCCTCATACCGGCAGGCGACGCTGGAGGCGGCCAAATGGCAGGAGCCGTATTTTTTTCGCTGCCACGCCGGCCTGGTTATTTGGGCCGTGCCGATCAGTGTCAGAGGGACTTCGTTAAAGAGTATTATTTGCGGGCAGGTATTGATGTGGGAACCGGACCGGTTTTTCTTCCAGGAGTTAAAGAAGCTGAACGCCGACATCAAGAATTTTGAAGAATTAAAGGAAAAGGCCAAGCAGTTGGAAGTTGTTTCGCCCAGCCGCTCGCAGGCGGTTGCCGACACATTATTTGTGGTTGTTAATCATCTGGTGAAAAGAGACCTGCATATTCTGGAACAAATTGATACCCACCGCATGCAGCAAAAAATCAGGCAGGATCTGGAGGACAGGAAGAAACTGCAGTCAGCCGATTTGAATGATTATAGCGCTTATTTAAAAAAAGAAAGAAGCCTTTTACGCTATATCCGTCTGGGCGACAGAACAAGAACCGAGAAAAATCTACAGGAATTATTAACCTGTCTGTTTACCAAATCCGCCGGTGATATAGCGGTAATCAAAGTGCGCGTTCTGGAACTGGCCACCTTGGTGTCACGGGCTGCCGTGGAAGGCGGCGCCGACACGGAAAGAACCCTGGTCAGGCTGAAGGATTTTAATCAGGAAGCCGGGAAGTGGGAGCAGGTGGAAGAAATTTTTTGTAAAATGCAGGCTTTGGTGACTGGCTTTTTGGGAGATAGTCTGTCTTTGGCTGATAAAAAACATCTCGGCCTGGTGAATGATGCCAAAAATTTCATTGTCGAAAATCACTCCAAACCAATTCGGATCGAGGATGTGGCCGCGCGTCTGTTTATCAGCCCTTCGCATTTGTCGCGGCTGTTTCAACAGGAGGTTCACTGCACGATCAATGATTATATCACCAGGGTACGCATCGAAAAAGCCGTGGAATTAATGAAAAAGCCTGAACTTAGTGTTGAGCAGGTATCCAAGGCAATCGGATTTCTTAACCAAAGTTACTTTGCCAAACTTTTTAGAAAATACATTGGCGTTACTCCGCTCGTTTACCGCAACAGTCTGTTTTAACAGGGGGAAGGCTGATGATTTATGAAGAGATTATTGCCGGTATTACCAACGGCGAGGCCGAAGAAGTGTCCGAACTTAGCCGGCAGGCGCTGGCGCAGGGCTATCCGGCCATCATGGTGCTGGAAAAGGGTTTGCTGGCCGGAATGAATAAGGTGGCCGATAAATTCCGCAACAGACGGGTTATGGTGCCGGAAGTATTGATGTCGGCCAGAGCCATGCATGCCGGCCTGGCTGTGTTGGAACCCCGCCTTAAAATCAGGAAAAAATCCGGTAAACTGGGTGTCGTCATTATCGGGACGGTCTCCGGCGATCTGCATGATGTCGGCAAAAATCTTGTAAAAATGATGGCTATGGCCACCGGGGTAAAAATTATTGACCTGGGTGTGGATGTTTCGCCGAAAAAATTTGTGAATGCCGTACGTAAGGAAAAACCGGCTATGCTCATGATGGCCGCATTGCTGACCACCACTATGCCCATTATGAAACAGGTAATTGATGAATTGGCGGAAGTGGGCTTAAGAAACGCCGTTAAAATCGGTGTAGGCGGGGCGCCTATCGAAGAGAGCTTTGCCCGGGAAATTGGCGCCGACTATTATTTTGAAAGCGCATCGGAAGTGAAATTCTTCCTGGAAGCAAACCTGAACAAAATTACCCGCCACAAATGCTAAGTCTGACTGTTGCCAAGAAAAAATCTTTTGAGGCATTCCGCTTGCAAGGGTTACCACAAAGAGTGCTCAGGTACAAGACCCGGCGCAGGCGGCCATTATACAACGCTGCGCCGCAGGCGCTTAACCTCCGCTTATGCTAACGGCCACCTGCGCCTCAGTAAATTTACGCCCCGTTGAGCCAGGAGACGGTGACTCTGGCAACCTTGGTAACTCCCGTACCCCTCCGGCCTTTGCCGGAAAAAGCGTTCCGCAGGAGAAAAGCCGGGCGGTATTCCGTTAAGAAATCCGTACTGTTTGAGCGTGAACCGGTACGGATTTTTTAACGGAATACCGCCAGGCTTTTCAGCCTGTGCATGGAGATGGAGACTATATCATACAGCTATGAAAGCAGATCTCTAGCGGAACAGGTTAGCGTGTTGGAGGCTCTGGGCCTAGACTTTTTGTTACTTTTGTGGCGATGACAAAAGTAAGACCCGGACTCTTGCATTCTAGGATCAACTAACGTGTGCAAAACTAAAGGCCCGCGCTAGCGGTTTTTTTTATTTGCGCCGCTTGCATAACAGTTTGCGACTTAGCGAAGTACGGCGTTGCCGGCCAAAGTTAAGAATGACTTAGCCGGCGCTGTTCCTGACTTCGGCTTGCAAGCCGAAGTCAGGAACAGCGCCTTGTTTTACAGGCTGGACCGGGGCTTTGCCTGCGCGGAAAGGCTGTCCGGCGGCTGGCACAAAATTTGCATTATAATTTAAGTGGCAATTAGCGCGTGAACCAAACCAAGCTGCATTAGCCTAACGGCAGCACAGGAGGAGTCGTATGAAAGCATCCGAGCTTGAGGAAATTCTTAAAAAAGCGGAACAGGAAACAGTACTTAGTCATACGGAGATTTTGCGTCTGCTAGCTATTACTAAGGAGGATGACCTGGCCAGGGTTTCTGCTGTTGCACGGCGGCTGCGGACACGGTATTTCGGGAACAAGGTGTTCCTCTACGGCTTTGTTTACTTTTCTACTTACTGCCGCAATAATTGTAGTTTTTGCCTGTACCGCAGCGCCAACCACAGTTATCCCCGCTACCGGAAAACCAGCGGAGAAATTCTGGCGGCAGCGCGGCAGCTCATGCAATCCGGGGTGCATTTGCTGGATCTGACGATGGGAGAAGACCCGCTGTACCATGATTCACAGCAGGGTTTTGAGGAGCTTGCACAAATCGTAAATGCGCTTAAGCGGGAAACAGGAACGGCCGTTATGATCTCGCCGGGTGTAATAGCCCGGCCGGTTCTTGCGGAACTGAAGGCGGCAGGTGCCGACTGGTATGCCTGCTATCAGGAGACACATACCAGAACGCTGTACAGCCGGCTGCGCCTGGGACAGAGTTTTGCGGAACGGATGCAGCAAAAACAGGCGGCCCGAGATCTCGGCTACTTAATTGAAGAAGGCTTGTTAGCCGGAATAGGGGAGAGCAATGCGGATATTGCCTATTCCCTTCAAACAATGAAAAATATGGCGGCTGATCAAGTCCGGGTTATGACTTTTATTCCTCAGGCCAGCACGCCGCTGGCCGACTGGCCGAAAAATTCCCCCTTGCGGGAATTACTGATTATTGCGGTTATGCGCCTGGTTATGCCGGACCGTCTGATTCCCGCCTCGCTGGATGTCGATGGGCTGAAAGGGCTGGACCAACGGCTGCAGGCCGGTGCCAATGTCGTTACCTCGCTCATCCCGCCGGCCGCCGGGATGGCCGGTGTTTCCCAAAGCTCGCTTGATATTCATGAAGGCAACCGCACGGTAGCAAAGATTATGCCGGTTCTCGCCGGCAGCCAACTGGCTGCGGCAACGGCTGACGAATATCAGGACTGGCTTACATCCCGGCAAAGGCTTTGCAGCAATTCCCGGAGAGGGGGGATTCGATGCGGGTAGCCGTTATGGGTGGCAAGCTGGAGGGCGTGGAAGCCACGTACCTGGCTAAAAAAGCCGGCTGGGAAGTCATCGTGTTTGATCGCCGGCAACGGGCGCAGGCCAGTGGTCTTGCCGATACCTTCCATTGTTTGGATATCCTTGCCGACCGGGACACCGTGCTGGCTTGTCTTAGCGGCATTGATGTGATT
>JAEZQV010000095.1 GCA_023441125.1 Bacillota bacterium | reverse complement strand
CCCAAAAAGCCGGAACAGACTGCCAATACCAATCCTAAGAAGTAAAGGCTGCATAGCCTGACCTGATCAGATGGCATTGCGAAATCTTCTTCTGTCCCTTTTCTCGGCAGTTTTCTTTCACATCGGCGGTGCTCCTTAAGGTTTACAACATAGAAACAATTTCCCTGTCCCTGTGTTCTTCTTCGGGCGGCAACTGCATCACCTGGCACCCGCCGCTCATTGTGACAACCGAGCAGCTGGCTTTCGCCTTTCATGTGCTGGAAGAGCGCTAAAGCACAACCGGCCGTAAGTTGCAGCCTGAGTCCCGGTAAAAGAACGGGGCTCAGGCTGCCGGATTTATCCGGGTAAAACGGAGAAAGAACGGGGAAGTTGCTATTGACGTACAAGGGGAGAAACATTATAATTGGGAAAAACTGTATTGCATTCGCTTTTAGGGAGGCGTTGGTATGAGTACATTATCCGAACTGCCCAACATAGGCAAGGTATTGGCAGCAAATCTGGCGGCGGTCGGCATTGAAACACCGGAGCAGCTTAGAGCAATCGGCGCGCAGGAAGCATTTTACCGCATCCG
The DNA here is from genome assembly GCA_023441125.1 of Bacillota bacterium. Next base: position 6,025 of record JAEZQV010000095.1, on the reverse strand, counting down.
GCTTCACCGTGACCCCGGCGCCTGCCTGCACATGCTGTACGGAATCCAGGGCGCCGTTCTCGGCATTCCGGATAAACAGCTATCGCCTGAAGCTAAAGAGGAGCTAAAAGCATTCTTTTATAATCTGAAAAACAGCAAGGCGTAATTCATAGGCAGCAGGGTTTTCAAAGCTGCCTTAGCAAGCTGATCAAGGAGCGTGGCACATGCGTGAATTTATGCAGAACAATCAGGAAATCGTACGTCTCATTGAAGAATGGGAACCAAAACTTTTGGCTCTGCCTGCAGAGTTAATCACGTTCAGACCCAGTAATGACAGCTGGACAATCAAGGAGACGGTTGGCCATATGGTTGATTCCGCTTCTAACAATACGCACCGGATCATTCATTTGCAATATCAGCCGAACCCGTTGATTTATCCGGATTATGCAAATCACGGCAATAATGACAGATGGGTTGCGATTCAGAACTATCAGACAGAAAACTGGTATGACCTGGTTCAGTTATGGAAGTATGCCAATCTTCATATTGTTCATGTGATTAATAATGCTAATGCGGCTAAATTGGGCCATGAGTGGATTACCGCACTCAGTGAACGTGTGTCGCTAAAAGCAATGATTATAGACTATCTAAGACATTTTAAGCTGCATCTTAGTGAGATTGACAAGCTAATCAATAAAAAAGCCGCCGAACCTTAACAATGTAGTTGCCGTGTCACTAAGGACTGAGAAGCGCCAAATCAATAAAATAAATTTTTGTAAACAAGGGGACAGGGAATGTGTTTTGAAACTAGGGAGCGCCAAGCCACTGTGAACATACTACGGTTGTGACGCCGGCGGCAAATACTGAGTTATTCCAGCAAAATGGAAATCCGGGCTTCGTAATAGTAAGGATCTTCGGACACTGCTATGTCATCCAGGATGTTTTCCACATAGGCGTGGCCGGTGAAGGTGAGGCGGTGTTCATCGCCATAGTCGGCAAGCCGGTAGAAGGCTTGGTCCATCTGGAGCCAGTTTCCTTTATAATAGCCTACAAGGTACCGTCCCGCCGGTTTAAAAGCGCACTCCATTATGGGCGCTTTTTTTTCATGCTGAAAGAAAGTATCACTTTCTTTCAGCATAAGGGCAGCATCAGCTTTTGCTTTCGCCAAAGGCTCGGCGCAAGCCGCGGTTTCTTTATCCATAAGGTAAAAGCAGTGGGTAACCTGGCTGAAAGCGTCCGGGCTGAGCGTTCTGGCCTGTATTTCGCTGGCATTCAGCATGTAGCCGCAGGGGTAGCCGCTGTAGCTATGGGTGTGATAACAGTCATACATAAATTTGGTGAGATATTTTATTGCTTTTTCCAGCGGCATTGCAGCAATCGGTTCACTGAGTGCGATGGCCTGGGCTTTTTGTTCCAGGATTTCAAATTGGGCAGGAGCGGCCGCCTGGCGCGTCTCCATACTGTCAATTTTATTCTGTACGATGCGTTTAAGCCAGAGCAGTTCAGCTAATTCCTTATCCAGTATTTGATCCTGCCTGTGAAGAAATTCCAGTAATCGTTGCGGACTGTAGTTCGTCAGGTGTTCTTTTATTTCCTCCAAGGGCACCCGGAGTTTGCGCAACAGCAGGATGGCATCAAATAACGGCGTTTGTGCGATTGTATAATAGCGATAGCCATTGTCGTTGACGCTGGCCGGTTTAAATAAATCAATACTGTCATAATACATCAGCGTGCGTTTGTTAATGCCGTAGATAGCGGCAAACTGCCCGGTTGTAAATTGCTGCTTGGAAAAGTCATTCATGCGCTGTTCTCCTCTTGACTATCCAGTTACTGTATAGTTTATAATACCTTAATATAGTAAATTTAGTCAAATATGGAGGAAATAACCGATGCAGGCTTAGTGCGTAGTAGAACCAATCGCTGATAAGGTGACTGAGCAGAATTTGACTGCTCCTTTTATTTGCAAATGGGGAGGTTGAAAGCCAGTGTTGTTAGCAAAGGTGCTGAAAAACAGCTACATAGGCCTGGGAGTGGTACTGCTGCTGCTGAGTGCCGCCGGTTGCGGCGGTCCCCAAGAGAGCGCGCAGCCGCAGGCAGTGCCGGTCAAAGCCGTAAAGATCATGCAGCAGGATGTACAGATAACCAATGAGTATGCCGGCCAGATACAGGCGAAACAGGAAGTAAAAATTCAGGCGCGGGTATCAGGCAATATTATTGAAAAAATGGTTGCCGGCGGCGATCTGGTTAAAGCCGGGCAGCCGCTGTACCGCATCGACAGCACGCAGTATGAGACTACCTTGCTGTCGGCCCAGGCGCAATTGGTGCAAGCCGAGGTGAATCTGGAAAATGCCCGCACCGACACCGAGCGTTATCAAAGTCTGCTCAATGCTGCGGCTATCCCGGAGCAGCGGCTGACTACCCAAAAGGCGGCCGAACGGCAGAATGAGGCCCTGGTAGCTTCCTATCGCGCCCTGGTAAGAAAGGCGCAGGATGATATGAACAGTACGCTGGTTGTGGCGCCGATCGACGGCCGGCTCGACGTAAACGACGTCAGTGTGGGCACTTATGTGCAGGCCGGCAGTACCACCTTAGTAACGGTAGGCGGGTTAGACCCGGTATTTGTGCAGTTTAATATGAGTGAGAACGAATACCTTACCCTGCGGCAGCTTGCGCAAAACCACGTTGCCAGCAGCGGCTGGGGCGACAACGTGACGATCACCTTAAGCAATGGCGCCGCCTATCCGCTAAGCGGGAAGGTGACGCAGGCGGACCGCAGCCTGGCCAATAACAGCGGCACGTTAACGCTGAAAGCGGCTTTTGCCAATCCGGACGGCATTCTGATTCCGGGCATGTTCGCCAGAGTGAAAATCGCCGGCGCTCCCGTAAAAAATGCGGTGCTGGTTCCCCAGCGGGCCGTGCAGCAGGTATTGGATAAGACGCTGGTCACGGTTGTCGGCGCCGACAATAAGGCGGAACCCCGGGCCGTGACGCTGGGGGACAAGGTCGGCAGTTTCTGGCTGGTAAAGGATGGCCTGACAGTCAATGACACCGTTGTCGTCGAAGGCCTGACCAAGGTGCAGGAAGGAGCGGCGCTGGCGGTGACGATCGTCACGCCGGCCGAGTTGGCGTTGTCTATTAACTCATAGGAGGGGTGACAATCGTGGCAAGATTTTTTATAGAGCGTCCCGTTTTTGCCATTGTTCTGTCGATTATGATTGTAGTAGCGGGAACGATTGCCGGCCTGCGTCTTCCTATCGCCCAGTATCCGCAAATCCAGCCGCCGACGGTAGCGGTGTCGGCCGCTTATACCGGCGCCAGCGCCGAGGTGGTTAACCAGACGGTAGCCCAGGTGCTGGAAGAACAGATTAACGGTGTCCAGGGGATGAACTATATGAGCTCCAATTCCGATGACTCGGGCGCTTACAGTCTGGAGGTGGTCTTTGACCTGGGCGTCGATGGCGATATCGCCGCCGTCAAGGTGCAGAACAGTGTTGCCCAGGCTAATGCGGCCCTGCCGGCGGAAGTAACCGCCGCCGGGATTACCACCAAGAAAGCCTCGTCGGACATGGCGATGCTGCTCAGCTTCTATTCGCCCAAGGGCACCTATGACAGCACCTTTTTAACTAACTATTTCAATGTGTATTTAAAGGACGCCGTGAAGCGGGTCAACGGTGTCGGCGATGTCATGGTCTTTGGGGCCGAGCTCTCCCGGCGCGTCTGGCTCAACCCGGATCGCATGGCGGAGCTGGGGCTGACGGTCGCCGACGTGATTGCGGCCATCAAGGAACAGAATGTGCAGGCGCCGGCCGGTACCATTGGCGCGATGCCTGTACCGAAAAAACAGGAATTTCAGTATACCGCCAAAGTGCAGGGACGCTTAACCAGTATTGCCGATTTTGAGAAAATCATCGTGAAAGCCCAGCCCAATGGCGCCTTTATTTATCTCAAAGATATTGCGCGGATTGAAAATGGCGGGAAAGACTTGAATTATACCACCAAACAGGATGGCGCCAATGCCGCTGCGGTCGGCATTCAACTGACCAGTGACGCCAACGCCATGGACACCGTCAAGGGGGTAAAACAGGCCGTGGCCGCGGCGGCGGTGAATTTTCCGCCAGACCTGAAATATCGGTCAGTGTTTGATAATACCGACTATATCTCCGAATCGGTGTCCGAGGTGGTTAAAACCTTTCTCGAGGCTATGGCGCTGGTGCTGTTCATTGTCTTTGTCTTTCTGCAAAGCTGGCGGGCCACGCTGATTCCGATGCTGGCCGTTCCCGTGTCGCTCGTTGGCACGTTCGGCGCGTTTATTGTGCTTGGCTTTTCGATCAATACCTTAACGCTGTTTGCCATGGTGCTGGCCATCGGCCTGGTGGTCGACGATGCCATCGTGGTTATCGAAGCGGTTGAGCATCACATTCGCCATAATAAGCTGACGCCGGTGGAAGCCACAAAAAAGGCCATGGACGAGGTGTCGGGCCCGGTTATTGCCATTGCCTTTGTCCTGGCCGCCGTATTTATTCCGGTTGCTTTTATCGGCGGCATGGTGGGCGTTCTCTACCGCCAATTCGCCCTGACAATTGCGGTTTCCATGGCCTTATCCGCGGTTGTCGCCCTGTCGCTGACCCCGGCGCTGTGCGCCATGCTGTTAAAGCCTTATGAAGAACATACAAAAGCCATGGCTTTGGGCCGGTTCTTTACCACGTTTAACAACTGGTTTGACCAGGTCACGCGCACCTATAGCGCAACGGTCCAAGCCTTAATCGCCCAGGCAAAATACTGCTGCATCTTTTTATTGATCGTTTTGGCGGGAACGGCCTACCTGTACAAAATTGTGCCGACAACGTTTATCCCGGATGAGGATCAGGGCTTCTTTGCGACGGTTGTCAGCCTGCCGGAAGGGGCGAGTATGAACCGCACCCAGGCGGTGACCGACCGGCTGGCGGAAGAAGTTAAAGCGCTGCCGGGTGTCAATCAGGTTATTGCCGTGGATGGCTTCGACATGCTGTCCAATGGCGTCAAAGCCAGTTCCTCCGTCCTGTTTGTCGGCCTCGAACCGTGGAGTAAGCGCACGGCCGCCGCTACCCAGATCGATTCTCTTATCGGTCAGGTGCAAGGCAAGGCCGACCGGTTTCCCGAGGCTTCGCTCATGGCCTTTAACATTCCCGCGCTGCCGGGACTGGGGATGGTTGGCGGCTTTACGATGGTGCTGCAGGATATGTCCGGCCATAGTAAGGAAGAACTGGACGCGATTACCAAGCAGTTTGTCATTGCCGCCAATCAGCTGCCGGCAGTGGCGGCGGTATACTCAACGTACAAAAGTGATTCGCCCGGCTATGAATTTGAAGTAGACCGGGAAAAGGTAAAAAATCTGGGAATTGCCCTCAACGACGTATTTACTGCCTTGCAAGTTAATTTCGGCGGCGCCCAGGTAAATGATTTCAACATGTTCAACCGCACCTATAAAGTGGTTATGCAGGCCGATACCCTGTTCCGCAACGAGGCCGACATGACGCGCTTTATCTATGTCCGTTCCGCGAACGGCGCGATGGTTCCCCTGGATACCCTGGTAAAACCGAAGCTGACAACCGGGCCGTCCATTATTTCCCGCTTTAATGCGGCGCGCAGCATTCAAATCAACGGTTCTGTCGGCGCGGGCTATAGCTCCGGGCAGGCGCTGGCGGCCATGGAGAAACTGGCTCAGGAAACGCTGCCGGCCGGTTTCAACGTGGAATGGTCAGGGCAAAGCCGGGAGGAGAAGAAGGCCGGCAGCACAACCATGCAAATTCTGGCGCTGGCGCTGGTATTTGTCTTTTTATGCCTGGCGGCGCTGTATGAGAGCTGGAGCGTGCCCTATGCAGTCATGCTGTCTGTGCCGACCGGCATTTTTGGCGCGTTACTGTCTCAATACATTATGAATCTGCAAAACAGTGTCTATATGCAGATCGGCGTCATCATGCTGATTGGCTTGGCCGCCAAGAATGCCATTTTGATCGTCGAATTTGCCAAGGTCCGCGTGGATAAGGGCATGGCACCGGTTCAGGCC
>JAEZQV010000082.1 GCA_023441125.1 Bacillota bacterium | reverse complement strand
TTTATAAGGGTTCTTAAGTGACCAATTCATTAGCTTTGCAAAAGGGCCGCAAAATATTTTCAAGTCATTATTAGATTATTCTTGCTTTTTAATAGATTATTGAAACTGTATGCTAGCTACGCTTACTATCGTGGCCGCAGATTGTATGTATTGACCCACCGGTATATGGTAGCCAGGCTGACACCTAAAATTTCCGCTGCGCGCTGTTTACCTACCTTACCCCAGCCATGCTCATTCAAAATACTTTGCAGCTCTTGCTTCTTAGTTTGCTGTTGAATATTGTTTCTTGCCGGTACTTTGCCAAATTGTGCAGGTAAACTGCTAAGCGTCAACACGTTGCTTTCTTCCACATTAACAGCGTATTCGATGACATTGGCAAACTCACGAATGTTACCAGGCCATCCATATCTCATCATATACTCCTCTACCTCAGGGGAAAGGCGCTCAATCTTTTTACCCATCTTTTCAAAATAATGATTAAGGTAGTAGGCCCCTAATAAGGGAATGTCTTCCAACCGCTCCCTAAGTGGTAAAATATTTATAGGAATCACATTCACCCGGAAAAAAAGGTCTTCGCGAAACCTGCCGTCTTGTACCAGTTCTTCGAGATTCTCATTTGTCGCAGCGACGATGCGAACGTCCACCGGGAAGGACTGCTTCCCGCCTAATCGTTCCACCCTGCGCTCCTCTAACACGCGTAATAATTTCGACTGAAGATGGATCGGCATTGTCCCCAATTCATCCAAAAAGAGCGTGCCGCCATCAGCTAATTCAAATTTGCCGGGTTTCCCTTCACGTCTTGCCCCCGTAAATGCACCCGAGTCATAGCCAAAAAACTCACTCTCCAGCAAAGTCTCAGGAATTGCTCCACAATTTATCGGGATAAACGGTCCACTGCGCCTGCTTTCATAATGAATAGCTCTGGCGAACAATTCCTTGCCTGTGCCGCTTTCACCGCGAAGTAAAACAGTTGAAGCTGAGTTTGCAATTTTTTTGGCAAAGTCGATTAACTTTTGCATACTATTACTTTGTGTCAATATATCTGTGAATGTAATTGGGCGGGCAGCGATAGTCATGCTGCTGGCTGTCTTCTTTACAGCAGAGTAGTCACGAAAACTAACCAGCGTTATTACTTTATTGTGACCATCGCCCGGTATCGCGATGGTTTCTACGTCAAGTAGTAGAGATTTAAAGCCGACTGTTACTACACTTGGCCTGGTCTTAGAATCCATGCCAATAAATTGACTTACAGCCGCTTCAACTCCCTTGGCAACTTTAGCATCATTCATAGGATTTATATCCGGATGGCTGCGGAGTCCCAATAGGTCGACAGCTGTTTTATTATAATGCAGTACATTGCCGTCCGCGGAAAATGCCACAAGCCCTTGTTCTACCTTATTCAGTATTCCCGTTAATTCAACCATTGCCAAGTCAAGTGATTTGACCAGCCGATATTCTTTAATTTTAGCTGACATCAAGCTTGCCATTCGTTCGATAAAATCGGTGAGATTAGTCATCTTAAAACGAATTTGCTTGGCAGTTTCAGTATCAAACGCGATTGCTGCCAGGACGCCGACAGGCGAATCATCAACAAGAATTGGCGCGGCAATTGTAAGCAAATAATAGCATTCCTTGGATATGCTGCAGTCAGAACATAAAAAATGCCGCCCAGGATAATCTACAATTACTGTTTTCTTGTTTTGCATCGCGTAACGATAAACATGCCCATGGTTAAGCTTTTGTCCTTGCGTATGTTTAATGGTGCCTGTCGCGGCTATCCGTGTTCTTGTATCGTCGATAACCTCGACATCACAGCCAATAGCCAAACTAATAGCTTCCGTAATCTGCCGGACTTCCAGACTAATTAAATCGAGTTCTCTCAATACATGTTCCTCCAAACATTAATACTTTTTGCAACCGCTGGCACCGCAGGAAACTCTAGTTATTACAGCCTGTTTAAGTTAATTACGCTTTTCCAGGCTACGGTCCAATGTGCCTGTTCTTCATCTTGGAGAGAGGGCTGCGGAACGCAACAAACACTCGTCGTAATCCAACATTCAAATTACCTATACTCTCTTTTTGATCAATATTACCCCCTAAATCTTAGGACAACTTTAATGCCATCACTTGGGGTGTCCTTGGCAATCCGCTGTTAGTTCCCGCTCACCCAGCTTCTGGCATTCTACCTCATGTGGCTCAGGAATCGCACTTGGTATCTGCACCTTGCACTGTCCGCACGTCCCCTTCCCCTTGCAGTTATTAGTCGCTCCCTGTTATTTCGCAGCAAGGCAGTCATTAGACGGATCGCGGCCGTATTCTAACCAGCCCTGACTAAAATAATAGGCGGCCGGGTTGATTACACCCAACCCTTGCCGCCGCGAAGCTGAACCCAATAATAAACTTATGCAATCATGGACATCAGGGAACACTAAGAGGACTGCGTGGGAAACCAAGTCTGCCAGGGCATGGGAACAGCGCCATAATTCAAATACAATATGCTTTAATATTATTAAAAGTCCAAAAATTTGTCAATTGCTCCCCTGCACCAATTGTAATCGCAGGTAACATTGCCGCCGCCGGCACCAACCATGATCAATCAGATCCTGCAACTTTTATAGGCACCGGCATGAAATTTACCGACAGCAAAAAAGACGGTGAAATACCGTCTTTTTTTGCTGTCAGGGATTTTTTGCGGGTGCAATATAAAAGCTAATGCTCTATATCAAATATTTTACCGGGATTCAAAATCTGGTTAGGATCAAACGCTTTTTTAACGGCTCGCATCAGCGCCAGTTCAACCGGATCAATAATTCCGCTTAAAATCTCTTTGCGCTTTACCCCGATGCCGTGCTCACCCGACAGCCGCCCGCCCAGTTTGTAGGTAACGGCATACAGTTTTTCCCGGAGTTTCTGGACGGCCGTAGGCCAGGCATCCTTAGTCACTTCGCCGGGGATAATGCGGATGTGCATATTGCCGTCGCCGGCATGGCCGGCAATGCGAAACTGCAATTGAAATTCCCGGGTGAGATTTCCCAGTTGGCCGACAAATTCCGTAATCTGATCCACAGGCACAACGATGTCCTCCGATACGCCGACCGGATGATCGACCTCGATGGCTTTACCCCAGGCCCGGCGGGCCGGCCAGATTTTGTCCCCGGCGATGTCATACACGCTCCGGCTGCCGAGAGCCTTGCACACTGCCTGCAATCTATCCCGTTTTTCCCGTAAATCCTCTTCCGTATAGGCTTCCAGCTGGATGATCAGACAATCGCCGGTATGCTCGCCGGCGAATAGTTTTTCCTGCTGATAGCGCTCCAGGTCCAGCATGGTCTGCCGGTCAACCAGTTCAACCGAAATCGGCTCGATCACCGGGTCGTCCAGCAGCCGGTTCACTACCGCAATCGCCGCTTCCAGGCTGGGGAATACCGCCAGAAAATTAGGCAGCAGGGGCGCCAGCTTCTGCAGCTTTATTATTGCCCGGGTAATAATTCCCAAAGTTCCTTCCGAGCCGGCAATCAGCCTGACCAGCCCATAGCCTGTCGAGTTTTTCTTCAAGCGCCCGCCTAAGGTGACAATTTCTCCCGCAGGCGTCACTATCTCCAGTTCATAGACCTGATCGCCGGTGACACCGTACTTGATCGCCCGGTTGCCGCCGGCATTGGTGGCAATATTGCCGGCAATAACGCAGTCGTCCGTGCTGCAGGGGTCGCCGGCGTACATAAGACCATGCCGGTTGGCCGCCTGCTGGATAGCAAGCGTCCGGGCCGCCGGTTCCACGATCATGTATTTTGCCGCCACGTCAATATGCACAATCCGGTTCATGCGGCGTAGATCAAGCGCAATACCGCCATAC
>JAEZQV010000054.1 GCA_023441125.1 Bacillota bacterium | reverse complement strand
GTGCCGGCGACCGTGACATCGCCGACCACACTGACGGTATTGCCGACGGTACGGTGCCGGCGACCGTGACATCACCGACTACACTGACGGTATTGCCGACGGTAACGGTGCCGGCGACCGTGACATCACCGACTACACTGACGGTATTGCCGACGGTAACGGTGCCGGCGACAGTGACATCGCCGACTACACTGACGGTATTGCCGACGGTGACATTGCCGTCAATCTGCAGAATTCCGGTGACAGCATCCTGGGCAACTGGCAGATTCTGATTTCCATAAATCTTAACCCGCGCCTGATCGGCCACATCCTGGAAAATCTTAAAGTTAGGCATATTGGTTTCTCCTTATCAGCTATTCGAGACAATTTAGCCGGTACCCCGCACAAGGAGTCCTGACGCGTTTTATCTGTCAGGAGATCGAGCGGGTAATTCTCCCGGACAAAAGCGACTAAGCTCAGTTGAGTAAGTTTTTGTCTGAGCTATGTCGGCTTTATGTCTCGTTTCTACATAATATGGATGCTAAGAAGGGAGTGTTACAGGGTATGCCTATGCTTCTGTGAAATGCGTGTTTACAGTTTGTGCCTGCTGCCGCTAACGCTCGTCCGGGAAGCACCGGGTCTTAACGGGTTTCATATACTGTAGAGGGTTCAAGATAATTTGGCAGTGGGGTAGGCGGCATGAAAATTAGTTTGTGTATGATTGTTAAGAATGAGGAAAAGAATTTGCGCCGGTGTCTCCAAAGTGTAATCAACGCAGTCGATGAGATTATTATTGTCGATACGGGTTCCAGTGATGGAACCTGTGAGGTTGCCAGGCAGTTTGGCGCCCTGGTGGAGCACTGCGCGTGGAATGGCAGCTTTAGTGAGGCCCGGAACCAGTCCCTGGCGAAAGCACAGGGGGAATGGATTTTGTTTTTGGATGCCGATGAGGAATTGGCCCCGGAAAGTACGGCCATTTTGCGCCGGTTGGTGGCAGATAGCAGCATCAGCGGTTACTCGCTGCGCATCGAAAATTATGTTGGTGATGCCGGCGCCGCCGAATTGTATCCGGATTTGGTGTTCCGGTTGTTTCGGAATCGCCCGGAACACCGGTTTCAAGGGGCAATACACGAGCAAATTGCCTGTGTTATCCGCCAGTATGATCCGGAGGCTAAATTCGGTGTGGCCGAAGACCTTGTAATCAGGCATTATGGTTATTTAAATCAGCAAATTGCGGCCAAGGATAAAAAGAACCGGAATTTGCGTATGCTTGAGGCGGAGTTTCGCAACAATCCGGATGACAAACTGCTGCGTTACCATTATGGTGTCGAGCTTTATGGCCTAGGCAACAGCCGGCAGGCGGCGTTTGAATTTATCAAAGCAGGCAGCGATGTAGATGTCAATACCATCTATCTGCCTAAATTGATGCGCTATCTGGCACTCTGCTACTATGGCGAAAAAAAGTATGAAGATGCCCTGACCATTATTAAACAAGGGCTGGGGTGGTTTCCCGCGTATGCGGACTTATATTACTATCAGGGGCAGATTTATTATGAACAGGAAGAGTATGGCTTAGCCTACGACGCTTTCGCTAGAGCGCTAGCGACACCGCCACAGCCCTCGCATTATGCAACTTTTAGCGGGGTGCGCGGCTTCCGGTCGCATTATTACCTGGGTCTGATTGCCGAATTATTTTGCAACGAAGAAGAGGCTTTACGCCATTATATTAACAGTTTGCGGGATAATGCGGCCTTTACGGCCCCGCTGGAATGCATTTGCCGGATTTTGCAGCCGCATGAGGAGCCTGGATACGCCAAACAGGCGCTGGAAACAATCTGTGAGTTCGAAAGCCGGGAGGCTAAGCTTTGTATTGCTGAATTGTTAATGAATCAGTCTGCCTATGAACTGGCTTATCAATATTTTGCCAAGGCTGCCGGCCAAGGGGAAGAGACGTCGGCGATTAAAATAAAACAAGCAATTTGCCTGATGCAGCAGCGTCAATTTGCCGCAGCCGCAAAGCTTCTTGACGGTATTTTGCTGACAGATTCACTATGCCGGGCCGCCGTATTCAATAAGATCGTGTGTTACTGGCTGCAAGGCTGTCAGCAGGAAGTGCGGCAATTGTCCGAGGCCATCATGCCCTTAGCCTTGACTGAGGACAGTGCCGGCGTAGTTGGTATTTTAAAATATAACCTTGGCAAGCGTAATTTTTCCAAAGTGTATTTAGGAGAAACCGGCCTGGCTATTTTACTGGATGTCTTTAAAAGAACCGTGGCGTTAGGGGAATGGGACCGGGCCCTGACGCTTTTAGACGGAGTAAGACCGGAATGCTTAAGTGAATTGAATATGCCGGTCGGTGAAATATGTTTCCAATATGGCAATATGAACTTAGCTGAGCAGTATTTAACCAGCCATCTTGATAAAAATCCCCAGGCAGACAAGGCCTATTATCTTTTGGCCCAGGTTAAAGAGCGGCAGGGGTTGTATGTGGATGCCCATTACTGCTACCGGCGGGCGCTGAACCTGAAACCCCAAAATCCGAGTAATTATATCCGTTTAGCCCGGTTGTACGAAAAAATGCGCCAGGATATAGTGCAGCAGGCCATAACAAAGTACCATGGGGCTGCCGTCTTGCACCCCTTGCTGGAGGAGGTTCAGGCCAAACATGGAGCCAACAATTACGCTGGCGATGATTGTGCGCAATGAGGGCGAGAACCTGGCCGGCTGTCTCGAAAGCCTGCAAGTGGCCGTTGATGAAATTGTTATTGTCGACACGGGTTCGACGGATCAAACACTGGCGATTGCCGCCGGCTACACAAATAAAATCTATCATTTTAACTGGACGGACGATTTTAGTGCCGCCCGCAATTTTGCCATTGGCCAAAGCAACGGCAACTGGATACTGAGTATGGATGCCGACGAATTTTTAGACAGCAGCCAAGGAACTTTGCGCGACTGTATCCAGGCGGCGGCAGCGGCGGAAGCCATTTTTCTGCCATTGCACTATTTGCGTCACAATTCAGATTTGCAGGGGTATGATCAATTTCTGGTACTGCGCTTGTTCCGCAATTTGCCGCAATACCGTTTCGCCGGCAGTATTCATGAACAACTCAGCATTCCCTGTGACGGTAAAACAAGGATTGCCGGGCAGCCGGTCATTTATCACCAAGCCATTCCGCTACAAGCGCGCAACCGCAAACGCAACCGCAACATAGGCTTGCTGAATAAAGCCTGCCGGCATGAGCCTGATAACTATTTCCTGCAGCATTATCTGGGTGTTGAGTGGCTTGGCTTCGGCAAATTCGCGCTTGCCTCAACCCTATTTGCCGCTGTTTGCGCTAACTTGCCGGCAGAACAGGTTTTATTCCGGGCGCCGGCGGTATGCAATCTTATTTTATGCCTGCGGCAGGAAGGCCGGCTGGCTGAGGCCTATGCCGTTTGCAATAAGGCCTGCCAGCAATATCCGGTCTATACCGATCTTTTTTTTGACGCCGGGACGCTGCTGGCGGAGCAAGGTCAGTACCAGCAGGCCGTCAGCTGGTTGCAGGCTGCTGTGGCTATGGGCAAACCACCGCCGGAATTTGTTCATACCAACGGGGTGGAGAGCTTTCTGGCCTATGACCAGCTGGGACACTGTTATGAGGCCCTGGGGGAAAGCGATAAAGCGGAAGCATGCTATCGCCAGGCCTTTCAGGCCAATCCTGCGTACCTGGATTGCCTGCAGCACTTGTTTGCTTTGAAACTGGGGCAAATGGAACCAGACCAGTTGTTTGCATATTTCCGGGAGTTGGGCTGTCTAGAACAGCGGCAGCCGGCCCAGGCACTGGCCGCGCTTTTGTTGGCGGCCGGTTGGCCTGAATGGGCTGCAGCCTGTTATGAGGCGCTGCCGGGATGGGACAGTCTGATTATTGCCGTGCGAAGCATGGTATTTTGCGGCGAGCTGCAACAGGCCATCAGCATGATGAATAATGTCCGGCTACAACAAGAAGCTTTACCTGTGGCCGCGGAATTTTACGAAATCCTGGCTGTAGTTCTCCAACAAGACTATCCCCAGGCCCGCCGGCTGGCTTTGCTTATGTGGCGCGACCCGGCAAAACGCAGCACAGCCTTGGCATTCCTCATAGTGTTGTCAAAATATGCAGTACCGGTAAGGACTATTAAACCGGAAAAGCACCGCGAGCCTGCAGTTGTTCAAACCTTGCTGGCGATTGTGGACGGCTGCCTGGGATACCGGCGTAAAAACGGGGCGGCAATACACCCACTGCAGGCGGTGTACGTTGATGTGGCGAATAAAACGATGCTCTGTTTAACCGAGCTGTCAGCGGCGGGCAATGCAGCCTTGGCTGAGTATCTAAAACGAAAAGGCCGTACTGTTTACCAAGCGCTGGCTGCCAGGCTGAAGCTAAGCGTAACAGCCGGCGGAGGCGTGCCGCATGATAAATGATATAACACTGAGCTTATGTATGATCTGCAAGAACGAGGCAGAACACATTCAGACCTGTATTCGCAGTGTCAAACCATTGGTCGATGAGATCATTATTGCCGATACGGGCTCGCAGGACCAAACCCGAGAGCTGGCCCGGGCGGAAGGCGGTATTATCTACGAGTTTCCCTGGAACGACAATTTTGCCGCCGCCCGGAACTTTGCTTTGGATCAGGCCGCCGGTCAATGGGTCCTCGTGCTGGATGCCGATGAGCTGCTAACCGGCGCTGACCGGGAAGGTTTACACCGTCTCATCCAGGCGCCTGCTATAGAAGGCTATTATATCACCATTTGCAGCTATGTTGGCAAAGGGGAAGCAACAATAACCGATCAGGCTGTCCGCTTGTTTAAGAATAACCCTCGTTACCGGTTCCGGGGTGCTATCCATGAGCAGATTGCCGACAGTATTCAAGAACATAACGGCGCTGCCGGCCTGGGCTTTGCCCCGCTGACCATTGAACACTGCGGTTATCTTGATAAAGAAAAAGCCGTAAAAAACAAGCCTGCTCGCAATGTGGCCATTATCAAGAAAGCCTTGCGCAATGCTCCCGATGATCCGTTTCTTCTATACAGTCTGGGGATTGAATATATGCAGGCGGAAAACTGGGGCGAGAGTGCGGCCCAATTTAAGCATGCCCTGCGTTTCCTCCGGGGCTGTGAGGGATATTTTCCGCAGGTGCTTACTATGCTGGGGACCGCGCTGCTCAGCGGCAATGCCAAGGCAGAATTGAGCGATTTGCTGGCCAATGCCTTAACCATGCTGCCCGGTAATACTGATTTGCACCTGCTCCGCGGCCTGCTGGCTTATGCTGAGCAGGAATACGGGGTGGTCATCACGGAATTGGAGTCAATTAGCGGACAGGACAGTGATATCCTGCCACAAGCCAGTATTCTGAGAGTGCTGGGGGATGCCTACCGGCTGACCGGGCGCAGCGAGGCAGCACGGCAGCAATATCTAGAGGTCTCGCAACTGGTGGCGAAACCCTGGCCGTAATTCGCCAAGATAAAAGCAGGTTCATCGCTTACATGCCGATGACCTGCTTTTGCTTTGAACCAGGTCCCGCTGTTCAGTGGTTGCCTGGCCTGCTACGCATTTTTTTAGTCGAGTACCAAAACATTAACCTTTTTGCGGCCAAATTTTAAAGCATCCTTACGATTTTCATAAGCCAAATCAACGCGGGCGCCTTTGATCGCCCTGCCAATATCATCGGCAATCGCATAGCCGTAGCCTTCAATGTACAGGCGGGTTCCCAGCGGAATTACTTTTGGATCGACAGCAACAAGCCCCGGCCGCAGCAGATGCTCCCGCTTGGTTAAGTTGCCGCAGCCCGGATCCCGGGAGGTATAGGCGGTAGCCTCCAGGGTTAGCTTTTTCCGGTATGTATTTGGTTTGCTGCGGGCTTCTCTGGCCAGTATTTCGGCCAGTTTCCGGTCATATTTGCCGGTTTGCGTAAGTTTAAAGGTTCTTTGGGCCCAACTGACAGCACTGCTGGTGGCATTATCCAGCAGGCCGTTCATTGAACCGGGATAAAAGCCGGTATTGGCCAGCAATTGCTGCAATTGCTTTACGTTGGCATCCCCCGCGGCTGCTTTGGGTGGAACCTTTGGGGCGCCTGTTTTCTTTTGAACCGCTGCCGAATCCGGTCGGACCGCCGGTGCATTTTTGGCGGCGGCCGCCGGCGGCAGGCAGAGCATAACGATACTGACAATGATAAGTGTAACACTGCAGGCATGCCATTTGCTCAGCATGTCTATCCCTCCGTCATAGCTGGTCCCAAGGCAGGCTGCCAGCTGTCTCTAACAGCATTGTACCATGACATTAGGCCTAGACAATAGTACTTATGTCCTGATTTGCGCCACTTTGCTGGCTGTTTTGTCAGCTTATAGCTATAATAAGGATAATAGGGCAGAAAATACCAATTTTTGCAGATGGATACTAGCAAAAGCGACAAAGCGCATCTTGATTTCGACAGGTGGTGGTTTCATGGATGAAACATTACTTTCTACTGTGCAAAACGGACGGTATGAAATTAGGGCCAATGATGGCGGGGTTTACCTTAGTGTATGGGGGCCGGCCGCCGGCGGCTTACCTGTTTCCAAAACAGCTATTATTCAAGATCTGATCAGCCGGCACTGCAGCAATTTTGACAGTGACTTTATTGCCGTGGTGATTCGGGAAGCCATGGGGACGCCGGTGCAAATTGTAAATTCACTGCCGCCGCTTGACGGCCGCTACCGGATCAGCGCCAATGATGCCGGCGTGTATCTGAGTGTGTGGGGGCCGGCTAATAGCGGTGTGCCCGTGACCAAACAGGCCATTATCAAGGACCTGATCGAACGGAATTGTACCGGTTTTGACAGTGATTTTATTGCGGTGGTGATCCGGGAAGCGATTGGTGCCCCGGTGCAAATTATTAATTCCCTGCCCAAAGTTGACGGCCGGTACGAAATATATGCCAATGATGCTGGTGTATATTTGAGCGTATGGGGACCGGGTCATGGCGGCTGGCCGGTAGCCAAGGCCACGATTATTCAGGATTTGACGAAACGAAATTGCGCTAACTTTGATAATGATTTTATCGCCTTAATCATCAGAGAAGCTGTGGGTAAACCGGTACTTATTGTTAATTCCCAGACGGCAGCCGGATCTGTTTCGCCGGCAATCCGGGTTAAAGTGGGCCTTGACCGCATGGAAGCCAGGTTAACCATTTATAGACCTAAGGAGCAGGCAGGGCCGGCAATAACCAGCGAGCAACTTCTGGCTGAACTGAGGTCGGCTGGCGTCGTTTTTGGCATTGAGGCGGCGGCTTTGGCGGAAATTAGCCAGACCGGCCGGGCAACGAATACGATCTGCGCCCGGGGAATGCCGCCGTGTGACGGCGAGCCGGCAAAACTGAAATTTTTTATCGACCCTGACAGCCAGGGCCGGCCGGTAGAACTGGAAGACGGCCGGGTTGACTTCAAGGAAACCAACAATTTTCTCTGTGTGGAAGAAGGCCAGCTGCTTGTGGAAAAAATGCCGGCAACGGCAGGGATACCCGGAACCGATGTGTATGGTTTGCCGCTTCCGGCCAAGCCTGGTAAGGATCTACGCCTGCCTGGGGGGGAGAATGTAATAAATGTCGATGAGTGGCGGCTCTATGCCGCCATTAACGGGCATCTGCAGATTTTTCTCGATAAACGCATTAATGTTATACCCATTATCATCATTGACGGGGATGTTGATTATTCTACCGGCAACATTGATTTTAAAGGCAGTATCATTGTCCGGGGTTCGATCCAGCAGGACTTTGCCGTAAAAGCCAGCGGCAATGTGGAAGTGTGCGGCACTATCGCCGGCGGCAGGGTGGAAGCCAACAGCATCATTGTCCGCAAAGGCATTCAGGGCATGAAACGCAGTGTCATAAAAGCCCGGGAACGTGTGGTGACAAACTTTATTGAAAACGCCACCGTCTATGCTGATGAAGATATTATCGTCAATGACGTTATTCTTAATAGTACGGTATTTGCCGGTCAGAGAGTGATTGTGGAAGGACGGCGCGGCCTGATTCGCGGCGGCCGGGTAGCGGCCGGCGAAGTTGTCCGGGCCACTACCATTGGCAATCCCTGCGGCGTCAGTACTGAGGTTGAGGTCGCCGTTGACTGGATTCTTAAGGATGAATTGCTCAATCTGGGCCAGGAAATCAAAAAAGCCGAAGCCGCTTATGATAACCTGCAATTATCGCTGACGCATATGCGCAATCAGGGTATAGAAAATCTGGCAGGCGAAAAACGTGAACGCTATAAGCAGCAGGCAGCCGAATATCAGGCGCTGCCGGACCGTCTGGAAGAAATGAAGCAGCGTGCGGCTAATATCGAAAACCTCCTTGTTAGTTTAAAACCGGGCCGTATCCGTGTTTGCAATTATATTTATCCCCGCACCAGAATATCAATCGGCGCCTTAACCAAAAACATTAACGAACCCCTCCAGTTCATATCATTTTACGCCCTGGGAAGGGAAATCAAGTTTGCATCTTTGCGCTGATACAAGCGGATACAGTCTCATTGCAGGTGCTGCTCATTCCGGCAGCACCTATTTATTTGCGGACAGTTGCCAATAACGGTTGTGAAAGTTGTTTTGCCAGACGGCAGCGCTAATAAAAGGATTTATCTACTTTTTATGGAATATCATTACAAACTATCTTTGGGAGGAACGCGGATGTCATTAACAACCAAGCTAGGAAAGTCTTTTGTTTTCACCACTGAATTAGGTGGCATTAATGGTACCGATATTGATGAAAGTATTGCCAAGGTCAGGGAGTATGCCGGTTTGGACGCGCTTAATATTCACGACTGCCCGAACGCCAGGCTGCGCATGAATTCTGTAATGGCGGCGGCCGTTATTAACCGGGTAACCGGCATGGAAACCATCCCGCATTTCACCTGCCGGGACCGCAGCTTGCTGGGGACCCAGGCTGATCTGCTGGGCGCCCACGCGCTGGGCATCCGGTATTTATTGCCGACAACAGGTGACGGACCACAGCATGGTCCCTATAAATCCTCCGGGGTGTATGATTATAATTCGGCCGGACTCATTGCGTTACTTAAAGGTTTCAATGCCGGCCAAGATGCCAACGGCGCCGAGTTCAAGGGACAAACTCAGTTTACGGTAGCGGCGACAGCCACGCCGGCGGCAGTCAATCTGGCCGCCGAGATGGATACTATGCAGAAAAAAGTCAATGCCGGTGCTGATTTTTTCCAGACCCAGCCGGTGTATGACGCGGCGCAGGCCAGATTATTTCTGGAAAAGGCCAGGGCCTTTGGCAAACCGGTATTATTAGGGTTAATGCCTTTAAAAAGTCTGAAGATGGCCGATTTTGTCAATAAAAATGTCGCCGGCGTAACTATCCCGCCGGAAATTCTCGCACAAATGGAACAAGGTAAGACTGGTTTTGAAGTAGCCTGCGAGTTTATCAGCCAGATCTACCAACAGATTGACGGTCTGCACATCTTTGGTATGGGCGATGTAGCGGTAACCAACAGGCTGATTGCTTATACCCGGGAATTGCTGAACAGCTAGCCTGAATGTGGTTTACCGGAATTTTGCCGTACTCTACGAACTCGTTGTGAATTCTGTAGACATTTGTTTCATTATGCGGTATACTCAATCCGACAAGAGTATTTCGCTTGTTAGCTGCAACTGAATAATAGCTCGTATAATCCTGGAGATATGGTCCGGGAGTTTCTACAAGGGAACCGTAAATGCCCTTACTATGAGTGGAATATTCCTATTTCATGGGAACAGGGAAAAGCCCGGCAGGAGGTCCGCTCTCAATGTTGAGTGTGGTGCCATGTATCTGTCAGGGCTTTTATGTTTTGTGACCGGCTGCTCTGGGCGAATCCTTTACATAGAGCGAGTGGCAATCAAATTTTACAGGGGGAGATAGGGTGACAAGGCAAGGACAAAAAAAGGCTGGTTTGCTGTTTCTGGTTGCACTATTGGTTTTAGCTATGCTGGTTGCAGGCTGCGGCGGACAGAAGCCTGCGGAAAACCAGCCTGCAAAAGCGGAAAAGGTAAAAGTGGCTTTTGTCTATGTTGGGCCGGTTGGTGATGCGGGCTGGTCTTACGCGCATGATCAGGGCCGCAAGTATTTGGAAAAAGAAATGCCCAATATTGAGACAACCTATGTAGAAGCAGTTCCTGAGGGGGCTGACGCCGAGCGGGTACTCACCGAGCTGGCGATGAAAGGCAATAAAATTATTTTTGCCACCAGTTTCGGTTATATGGATTATGTGCAAAAAGTAGCGCAGAAATTTCCCGATGTTGTTTTTTTGCACTGCTCCGGTTTCAAAACAGCTAACAATGTAGGGACTTATTTTGGCAGAATGTATCAGGCCCGCTATTTATCCGGCATTGCCGCCGGCAAACAGACGCAAAGCAATAGCATCGGCTATGTGGCTGCCTTCCCGATTCCCGAAGTAGTGCGCGGCATTAACGCTTTCACGCTGGGCGTGCAGGCTGCCAATCCGAATGCCAAGGTAAAAGTGGTCTGGACCAATACCTGGTATAACCCGGCTACTGAGAAGGACGCCGCCAAGAGCCTGCTTGATGCCGGCGCCGACGTAATCGCCATGCATCAGGACACCCCGGCGCCGATGCAGGCGGCCGAGGAAAAGGGTAAATTTGCTATATCCTATAATACCGATATGCGCAGTTTCGCGCCCAAAGCCGTGCTGACCGGGCCGGTCTGGAACTGGGGTCCCTACTATGTGAAAACCGTCAAGGCCGTACTGGACAAAACCTGGAAGGCTGATCAATACTGGGGCCCCATGGCCGACAATATTGTCGATCTGGGACCTTATGGCCCGATGGTTGCGGAAGATACCAAAGCCATGATCGCCAAGCAGAAGGATGAAATCGTCAAAGGACAGTGGGATGTATTCACCGGTCCGATTAAAGACCAGCAAGGGACTGTAAAAGTTCCGGCCGGTCAAAAAATGGCGGATAAGGATATGCTGGAATTCAACTGGTTTGTGCAGGGTGTAGAAGGAACTATTGCCAAGTAGTAGCTGCGAAGGCCGTTTTGTAACAGAAACGGCCTTCGCTAATGCCGGACAGGGTCTGCCCTTCTTGGGGCTTGGCGGTGGATATTTCGTCTAAGTAGCTGCCGCCAAGCATCAAGTACATACGGAAGGTGGTTTATAAGGTGACAATTCCAATGGTGGAAATGATTAATATCACGAAGCGGTTTCCCGGAGTCCTGGCCAACGATCGTGTCAGTCTGACCATCAATACAGGTGAAATTCATGCTTTGCTTGGTGAAAATGGCGCCGGTAAAAGTACCTTAATGAGTATTTTAACCGGACTTTACCGGCCTGACGAAGGTGAGATCTATCTTAAAGGCCAACAGGTTGAGCTGCGATCGCCCAAAGACGCGGTTGCGCTGGGAATCGGTATGGTGCACCAGCATTTTAAACTGATCAAATCCTTTACCGTGGCGGAAAACTTAACCCTTGGCCTGAAGCAAAACGGCATTTTTTTTAATAAAACCCGGGTTGAGACAATGGTAGGCGACTTCTGTCAGCAGTTTGGCATGTGCATCGATCCCGCGGCGCGGGTGTGGCAGTTAACCGTCGGTGAACAGCAGCGGGTGGAAATTTTAAAAGCGCTGTTTCGCGGGGCGGAAGTCCTGATTCTGGACGAACCAACCGCGGTATTAACACCGCAGGAGGCCAGGGAACTGTACCGTACGCTGCGGCTGATGGCCAAGCAGGGCAAGGCGGTTATTGTCATTTCCCACAAACTGAGCGAGGTGCTTGCGTCTACCGATGCGATTACAGTGTTGCGCGGCGGCAGGGCGGCCGGCGAAACCAAGACCCAAATGGCTACCGAACAGCTGCTGACCCGGATGATGGTTGGGAAAAGCGTAGCCTTCAGTTCTGTGCAGCATTCGGTGCAGCCGGGCGCCAAAGTATTGGAACTGGAGCACATTTCCTGTTTAAACAACCGTGGCCAGCTGGCAGTCAAAGATGTAACCCTGGAAATTCATGCAGGGGAAATCCTGGGGATTGCCGGGGTGGCGGGCAACGGCCAGAGCGAACTGGCTGAAGCCGCCGTCGGGTTACGCGAGCTTGAAAGCGGGCGGCGATTGGTTGACGGCACCGACCTTACCGCCGGCGCGCCCCGGGAATTTATCGCCGCCGGTGTGGGCTATGTGCCGGAAGACCGCCTGGGAACAGGCCTGGTTCCGGGCCTTGATGCCGTCGATAACTTTGTGCTGAAAAGCTACGCGAACAGCGGCTGGTTTATAAACTGGCAGGCAGCCCTGGCCAAGACCCGGCAGGCCATCGAAAACTTTGGCATTAAGCTTGCCAGCGAGACCAATCCGGTCCGGCTGTTATCCGGCGGCAACCTGCAGAAACTGCTGCTGGCCAGGGAAATTACGGCAGACCCCCGGCTGCTGGTGGTGGTATACCCGATGCGGGGGCTGGATGTGGGCGCTATGGAAACTGTACGTCAGCTGCTCACTCTGCAGCGGTCGGCCGGCAAGGCCATTTTACTTATTTCCGAAGAGCTTGATGAACTATTTTCTTTATCAGACCGCATCGCTGTTCTGCATCGGGGCGAATTGATGGGCATTGTCCGGCCGCAAGCTGTTGGCGTTGAGGATGTCGGCTTGATGATGGCCGGTGAGAGGAGGGCGGCTAAGCATGCGATTTGAAAAAAGGGACACCGTTTCCCGGCCGATGATTGTTGCCGTACCGCTCCTGTCGATCGTAATTGGTCTGGCCTTTGCCGGCCTGTTTATTGCCATAGCCGGTAAAGATCCGCTGGCAGTATATCTGTTAATGTTCGAGGGGGCCTTTGGCTCGGCCTACGGGCTATCGGAGACGGTGGTCAAAGCGATACCGCTGATTCTGGCCAGTCTGGCTGTTTCGCTGGCGTTTCGTATGCAGTTATGGAACATTGGTGCGGAAGGTCAGTTCTATATGGGGGCCTTTGGCGCAACCTGGGTAGCTCTAACCTATCCCGCGTGGCCGGCGGCGCTGCTGCTGCCGGCTATGGTGCTGGCCGGCTTTTTTACCGGCGGGCTGTGGGGCTTGCTGCCGGCCATTCCCCGGGCCTATTTCAAGGTGAATGAGACCATTACAACGTTATTGCTCAATTACATTGGCATCCTCTGGGTGGATTATCTGGTTTACGGGCCCTGGAAAGACCCAAAGGGGCAAGGGTTTCCCATAACCGCACCTTTTGCCGAGGGGGCTATTTTGCCGGCCTTTGGCGTCACCCGTATTCATTGGGGGCTAGTTATCGCTTTGCTGGCGGTTATTATTTTGTATGTAGTGCTCCGGTATACGCGCTGGGGCTTTGAAATCCGCGTCAGCGGTGAAAGCCCGGCAGCGGCCCGGTATGCTGGTATGAATTTTGTCCGCAACGTGCTGCTGGTAATGTTTATTAGCGGCGGGCTGGCCGGGGTGGCGGGCATGACCGAGGTAGCCGGCATTACCCAGCGTTTACAGCACGGCATATCGCCGGGGTACGGTTATTCGGCGATTATCATTGCCTGGCTGGCCCGCTTGCAGCCTTTTGCCATCGTGCTGGTGTCTTTTGTTTTTGGCGGTCTGCTGGTTGGCGGCTTCAGCATCCAGACCAGCGGGTTTCCGGCGGCTACGGTGGCGATGCTGCAGGGAGCCATCCTGTTTTTTGTAGTTGGCGGGGAAATTTTTGTACAGTACCGCCTGCGCTGGCGTGAAGGGAGGCGTAGTCAGTGACAGAACAGTCCATCTGGATCTCCATTTTAGCAACCGGTATTATTGCCGGTACCCCGATTTTGCTGGCCGCATTGGGAGAAATACTGGCTGAACTGGCGGGGGTTATGAATTTGGGCGTGGAAGGGATGATGCTGGTCGGGGCGGTAACCGGTTTTATGGTGGCCATGCAGACGGCAAACCCCTGGACAGGACTGCTGGCCGCTGTTATTGCCGGTGGCTTGATGGCGCTAATCCATGCCTTTCTTACCGTTAGCCTGCGGGCCAACCAGGTTGTCAGCGGTCTGGCCCTGACCATTTTTGGTACCGGCCTGAGCGGTTATGTTGGCAAATCCTTGATTGGGGTGCCCCTGGCCAATACGTTTAAGCCCGTTGCCCTGCCCGGACTCAGTGAAATTCCGGTTATCGGCACCATTTTATTTAAGCAGGATATACTTGTTTATCTTAGTTACGGACTGGTGGCGCTGCTGTGGTTTTTCCTGTTTCATACGCAAAAGGGGCTGGAACTGAGGGCGGTGGGGGAAAATCCCGGCGCTGCCGACACGGCCGGCATCAGCGTATTTGGCCTACGGTATGTATTTGTGGTGATTGGCGGCATGCTGGCCGGCATGGCCGGCGCCTATCTGTCCCTGGCCTATGCTCCCTCCTGGCTGGAGAACATGACGGCAGGGCGCGGGTGGATTGCGGTGGCCCTGGTTATCTTCGCCACCTGGCATCCGGCTAAGGCGTTTCTGGGCAGTTTTTTATTCGGTACTATTGATGTGCTGGGGTTTCATATGCAGACGTTCGGGATTCTTATACCGTCCTTCTTTCTGAAGATGCTGCCCTACGCCATTACCATCGCGGTTTTAATCCTGGTTACCAGAGAGACCAAGAAGCGGCGGGTGGCTGCGCCGGAGGCCCTGGGCATTCCCTATAACCGGGAAGAACGGTAGTTACGCAGCAACGGCTTGTGCCCACTTTAGCAGTGGTTGCACAAGCCGTTGTTCGTGTTTGCCGCGAAATCGTTTCGGCGGCCAGTAAAAAACAAAACCTCTGCCGGCAGGCAGAGGTTTAAAATCTTAGTAGCGTTTGTTTTGGCTGAAGCAGTCGCGGCAGTAAACAGGACGGTCACTGCTGGGACGGAACGGAACCTGGGTTTGTGCACCGCAAGCAGCACAGGTTACGTCGTGCATTTCGCGTTGTTGGTAGCTATCACGGCCGCCACGGTTATTTTGCTGTTTGCGGGCGGAACGGCAGCTAGGGCAACGGCCCGGCTCATTGGTGAAGCCTTTTTCGGCATAGAAATCTTGCTCGGAAGCAGTAAATACGAAATCAGCGCCACAATCGCGGCAAGTTAAGGTTTTGTCTTGACTCATTAAAATGGAATCCCCCTCAATTTTTATACCAGCCAATCGTGAATGGGAATGACGCATCGCAACTTCCCTCACCGGACAGTTTGAGAAGGATAAATGGCTAACCATTAGCGTATTTACTGGACTCTTTTACTATACAATATATTGGCCTAAATGTAAAGCGCTTCCTGAATTAATTTTAGCAGGCTGAAGGTAGCGCCAGGTCGGATTTATGCGGACATACCGGCGCAACCGTCAAAGTATTTTTTTGTTTTTGCTGCCAGAATGGAGGATTTTATATGGCTATTGTATAAATGTATTTAGGGTAATTACAGAGAACTTTGTTTATCCTGACAGGAAATATAGTTTTCTGCCGGATAATGTCGACAGCGGGAAATAGCGTTACTGGTAAGGTCTGACGGATTAGTAATTATGCTAAATTATTATTTTTCTTGGATCAGGAGGCCTGGCATGAGGTTGGTTTTTACAAGAGATTTAATTCCCGGCATGCTGACAGGCGGGGAAGTAACGGATGTAGCCGGAGTAGTCAAGCTGCTGCGGCGAGGTATTCGCTTAACCCAGTCGCAAATTACAAAACTTCAAAACTGGGGTGTTCCTTTTCTATATCTTGATGACGGTAACGACGGGGAGAAGATAAATTTTGCCGGCATTGATATGATCAAGGTGAACTTTACAAAAGTTTACCGCGAGACAATGCATGATGTTGGCCATATGTTCAGGCATATCCAAAAGTTTAAAGAAGTCCCTGTCATGCAAATTAAGGCGCTGGCAGACCACAAAGTTGCTTTGTTGGTGGAAACCATTGGTGCGCTTGATTATTTGCAGGAAATACGCTGTCACAGTGAGCATACCTTCCAGCATTCGCTGAATGTTGCTGTTATTGCCGGTGTCCTGGGTAAGTGGTGCGGCTATCAGGGCGTAGAACTGAAGAACCTGATTCTGGCAGGCTTGCTGCATGATATTGGCAAAGTGGTGATTCCCCTAAATATACTCGACAAACCGGGCTGTCTTTCCCCGGCCGAATTTGCAATTATAAAACAGCATACCCGGGAAGGCTATCAATTGGTAAAAACTTCGCAGCAAATTTCGCAGGATGTCAAATTGAGTATCTTGCACCACCATGAACGGATGGATGGCAGCGGCTATCCGTTCGGACTTGCCGGTGATGAAATAAATGAGGGAGCCAAGGTGATCGCCATTGCCGATATCTATGAAGCTATGACATCGGACCGGGTGTACCGCAGCAAAATGACGCCGTTTGAAGCGCTGAATATCATAGCGGATCAAATG
>JAEZQV010000410.1 GCA_023441125.1 Bacillota bacterium | reverse complement strand
TCAATCTGTTCCAGTATCCGGTATGTATAGTAGGGGTGCTGCTTAATGATAGCAAATTCCTGGTCGGTGAGCTTGCCCGGTTTCTCGAGTATCTCGTTGGGAATGGCCAATTTGCCCAAATCATGGAACAAACCGGCGATTCTCATCAGCTTGATTTCCTCCTGGCTATACCCCTTGGCCTGCGCCAGAAATGCCGAAACCATGGCGACTCCCCGGGAGTGGGTGCCCGTAAAACTGCTGGTCCGGTCGATGATAGTGGCAAAGATTTCGGCAATGGTGACCACATCGTCAATACCAAACACCATCCGGCCATAAGAGTCAATTTGCCGGAAGAAGTTCTGATAATAGTGCGGATTGATCAAGTCCAGCCAGAAGCTTTCCTGCCGGGCAAACTCATGCAAGGCGCGCACTAAATCAGGGTCGAAGTATTTGCCGCTCAAATCCCGGAGGGCCGACAATATATCGGGCCGCTGTTTAAAGATGTCTTCCCGGTCATTCAGCAATACTTCCAGGCGGTCAGCCAGGTTGATAATACGGCTGGTTATCGGGATATCCTTGCCCGCCAGACCGGACGGGCTGGACCCATCCCAGTTGTCATGGTGGTGCCGGATCGTCTCCGCCAGCATGCCGAACTGCTGTGAATCCTTCAGCAGTTCATAACCGGCCTCAGCATGGCAGTACACATCATTGCCCACGCGGAATGAGTGCAATTTTCTCTTTTCATTCCAGTTGGAAACAGCGCCAATATCGTGCAGCAGCGAAGCATACACCAGTATTTGCCGCTGCCACTCATCCAGGCCAATATGGAGGGCAATCCGGCTGGCAATCAGCGCCGTCCGCCAATGATGCCGGGATAACCCGTCAGTCGATAATTCCAGCGCAATGGATAGGGCGCTCACCAAATTACTGGGATGAATCTTAAATAACATGCCTGTCCACTCTCCAAACAAAACAATTATCCGCGACAATGTATGTTGCGATTGCGCGGATGATCATTCACACTTATCAAATACGTAGCTATGTATATTTACTTTATAATGAATAGGACAGACAGTCAATACCAAAAGCAACTTTTTCCAGCAAGCGCGCTCCTGCCGGTCCCCTATATATGGGCCCGTCTGTCACTGAGCTCCGCCTGTTTAGCCGAGTTAAAGCGGTCTTCGGTACTAAGATAACCGGTAATCCGGCGTACCCGCTTAATGGGTGACCGTTCAACCGCTTTAACGATGATTTCATCTTCCTGTATGCTTAACTGCACGGCGGCAAGATCCTTACCCTTTTGTTTCCACAGTTGTAATTCCTCGTCTACGATTGCTCTGATTTCTTCTTCGGTTATTTCTTCTGCAGCAGTAACCTTAACACCGTTAATAATCATTTTACAATCCCCCTATTTGTCGGATACATTACTAATGATAACTGATACTGCCCCATAGTCAATGGGGATTTGGTCCTGTATTTACCGGCCATTCGCCCTGTGGGTTGATAGCCCCGAGCCCAGCTAACTCATGCGGCTTATTCCATAAATATACATAAACGGCAGCCTTACTCCCATCGGCCAGTATGGCTTCCCGCACTACCCGGTCATACATGTTGCCGGCGCACCCGGGACCGTAATAATCCTCCAGTTTATCCAGCGCCGCCAATGCTTGACGGACATGACGGAGTTCAACCACCTCGCCTTTGATAACGCCATCCCCGTCCACGGCGGCAGGATAGCCGTACGGCAAATCATACAGCAGCCCTTGTAAGATGGCCGGCCGGACTTCCTGGCAAAAGGGTGCAATAATCCCGTGATTGACCTGTCCCTGTTGCAAAGTTCCATAGACAAACACGCTATTAAGTTCAGCTCTTTGCAATTTTTTTGAGCCCACAGCATAAGGCCTAAGCAAATTTAATTAAATTCAGGCCAACCGCTTCGCTAAACTTACGATCCACCTGCCCGTCGATGATATCGATAATCAGCTCACAGGTCGGCCCTACGACCGCCTCGTTAAGATGGCCGCCCCAGGCCTGGTAATTCTCGTCCGTAAGCGTGATGTGGCAATGAATGTAGCACTTGCCGTCCATCGCCGATATATTGCCCGCCATGCTGACAATTTCCATACTGCCGGTTAATTCCTTAGTACGATACTCTTTGGTGTCCTGAATGAAAATGCCGATATTCGCCCGGCTTACCGCACCAATACCGGAAATCGAGGCTAATTTTATGCCATGCGACTGACAAAGACTGCGAATCGTTGTCAGTATTTCTTCTCCTTTGTCAATTCTTACAACCAGTTTTGAACCAAACTGCCTACATTCCATGCTTACAGCCTCCTCATAATGATTATCAATTGCTACTTATTATATTTTATAACAAAAACTTACTTTGGCCAAGTCTTGGTTAAGAAATTACATTTCTGCAAAAAGGATGGCTTTCCTTTTTGTTATTAAATTAACTTAATCAAAACAAGCGCGCCGGCTTAACAAGGCCAATTATCAAATAATAAAAGGAATTCTGAAAATACTGTCGAATTTTAAAATTAAATGTAATAATTTTCTAGAACGGAGGTCTACCTATGCGAATCAACTTTTTTACCCAGTTAGTAAGCTTAGTTTTGGTTCTGACACTTGCCGCAACCGGCATCACAGGCTTTGTGCTGCTGCAGGGCATGGAAGCAAGCTTAAAGGTCGACGTACAGCGTGACGTCCAGGGACAGGTTGCCGGTTTAGCCCATGACATTGAACTAATGCTGCAGGATAAAATGCGGATTGGCCAGGTGCTTACCGGCCACCCGCAGATAATCAGAGGAGAAGTCGCCGGGATTACCGACATGCTCACCGCGGTGGAAAGGGCTGATTCCACATCGTACGAAGCCGTCAATGTCACAAATAAGGACGGCATTATAACTCATTTCGCCCCGGCGGATAAGTCCACCAAAATGATCGGCCTGTCGATCGCCGACCGGCCGTATTTTAAGCAGGCCAAGCAGACCGGCAAACCTGTGATCAGTGATGCCATGATTTCGCGCGATACCGGCAAGCCCGTCATGATTATCGCCAGCCCCATTAAGGACGGCTCCGGGAATTTTGCCGGCCTCATTTGTCAGGTAATAAAGCTGGATGCCATCGACAAACTGCGGGCCAAAGTTAAAATTGGCGAGACCGGCTACGCAGGCATCAGTACCAATAGCAATGGCAAAGCCACAATCATTGCTCACCCCAACGAAACCTTTGTCAAGGAACAAAAAGACGTAGCGGACATTGCGATCATTCAGGCCACTATGTCGTCCGGACAAAAACAGCTGATGAGTTTCAAGAATGTGAACGGCACCGCTGTAATTGGCGCTACCGATATTGTGCCTTCCACCAACTGGATTATAACGGCGATGGTGCCGGAAAGCGAAGTATATGCGGAAGTAACCGCCAGCCACTATAAAATGCTGGGCATCATGGCCATAACGATACTCGCGGTAATTCTGCTAACCTGGTATTTTGCCCGGAGAATTTCAGGCCGTCTAACGGCCATGGTCCATCGGGTTACGCAGGTGGCTGAGGGCGATTTGCGCCTTGCTGCCACCGCCGACCACGCCACCGACGAAATCGGCCAGTTGGGCGCCTCCCTGGCGGCTATGGCGCAAAGCATGCGTGCTGTCCTGCAGCAGGTAAGCCACTCCGCCGAACAGGTTGCGGCGTCCTCCGAAGAGTTGACGGCCAGCGCCGAACAGTCGTCTCAGGGGGCCAGCCAGGTGGCCGCCTCGATCACGGAAGTGGCCGCCGGCACCGACAGGCAAACCGGCGCGATACGGCAGACTGCCGCCATCGTAGAGCGGATTTCTTCGGAAATCACGCAAGCGGCCACCAATGTAAAAACGGTGGAGGCGACGTCCGACAAAGCTACCAGTTCGGCGCGGGCTGGCGGCAAGACGGTGGAAGCTGCCATTAAGCAAATGAGCCAGATTGAAACCAAGGTCACCCATTCCGCTCAGGTGGTTGTAAAACTGGGTGAACGCTCGAAAGAAATCGGTCAAATCGTGGATACCATTTCCGGCATAGCCGGACAAACCAATCTGCTGGCGCTGAATGCGGCCATCGAGGCGGCCAGGGCCGGCGAACAAGGCCGGGGCTTTGCCGTAGTGGCCGAGGAAGTCCGTAAACTTGCCGAACAGTCCCAGCTGGCTGCCAAACAGATTTCCGATATGATTACCGAGATCCAGGGCGACACCGCCAGCGCCGTACTGGCCATGAATCAGGGTACCCATGAGGTCAAGCTGGGGACCGATGTCGTAAATAGCGCGGGCCAGGCTTTTGCCCAAATCGTATCCCTGGTGGACCAAGTATCGGCAGAGGTCAGCAGCATCTCGGCGGCGATTCAGGATATCGCCGGCGACAGCCAGGAGATTGTCGCCGCCCTCCGGGAAATTGATGTCATCAGCAAGGAAACTGCCGGTCAAACCCAGACTGTATCTGCGGTTACACAAGAACAGTCAGCTTCCATGGCAGAGATTGCGGCATCAAGCGAGGCCCTGTCCAAGTTAGCGCAAAATCTCCAGGCCGCCCTGCAGCGCTTTAGAATGTAGCCATTTCATTGGCCAAATAAGCAGGAGCCTTGCTGAACTAGTTTCAACAAGGCTCCTTTTATCTACACTGAATATCAGTACTTTATTTATCGCTGTGAACAAAACGGTTTTAATCCTGTTTTTTTATGCTGCTTGTATTATTTATCCTTTACTGCCGTCATTATTAGCAAAACAACCTGCAGACCGGCGGTCATTTATTACTTTTCGGCGGCTTTCGGCCGCTTCACACTCTAGCTCCATTGCCTTTTCTCTTTCGTCAAAGGTTACCAGCATAGCTATATCAATATTTAATCCCATAGCAATGGTCATCAGCATCGATACTGATATATTATTGTTATATTTCCCCCGCTCAATCTTGCCCAAAGAACTTGTGCTGATATTAATCCTCTTTGCCAGTTCTTCCTGGGTTAGATTTCTTAGCCGGCGGTAATAAGCAACTTTTCTGCCGATTTGTTTAAAGAAAAAAGTATAAATATCCATCATCTCCAACCAGAGCTTTCATTATCGTAATTAAGTAATGCAGATTTTCCTGACCGGAATTCCGGCAAGTTTTTCTGACTAATAAAAAAAACACATCTCGTACTCCTCCTTGCTACCTCAATAAGTTGGTCCTCCAAACAGCTGCGCTGATGCCTTTACGTAACTATCGTCGAAACTGAGTATTCTGTAAATGTGGAATTTAGCCCCGAATATAGGAGTAGCACTGACTGCTTTAGCCAGTGCTACTGTGTGTTCTGGTCTGAAAAATATAAATAAGAATTGCTCGTTCTTGTCAAAAGATGGCTGGTGTATAAGCTCTAGATATGAAACTTCGCCGCCGCTGCCTGGAGCTGCTGGGCTAGTTTCGCCAACGATTCACTGGATGAGGCGATCTCCGCCATCGACGCCAGTTGTTCCTCGGTTGCGGCCGAAACGCTCTGGCTTTCGCCCGCCGAGGATTTACTGAACGCATCAATTTTCCTTACCAAAGCCACAATCTGCTGGCTGCTGCCGGCCATCTGCTGAACGGCCGCCGATATTTCCCTGACCTGACTTGCTCCCTGGGATACCAGTTCAACGATTTCACCAAACGCTGCCCCGGCGGCATTGACAACCTCAGCACCGGTCTTAACTTCCTGGGTACCGTCATGCATGGCGACCACCGCCTTATCCGTGTCCCCCTGAATTTCACTGATCAGTTCGGCAATTTTTTTGGCTGCATCCTGGGACTGCTCCGCCAGTTTTCTTACTTCCTCAGCGACAACGGCAAAGCCGCGTCCCTGTTCGCCGGCCCGCGCCGCTTCAATAGCCGCGTTCAGCGCCAGCAGATTGGTTTGGC
>JAEZQV010000380.1 GCA_023441125.1 Bacillota bacterium | reverse complement strand
TGATAATCTGCATAGGCGTCGCCGCCGCAAATGATAAGTCCTTTTTTTTCTTTAAAAACAGAAGAGTCAAAGGCAGGATGCGCAGCGCCGGTATTGCATTCAAACCGCTCCGCTTCACGGCCGACAGTAAAATCAAGCCTGCTTGCCTCCGGCAGTAAAGGCTCCCGCAGCGGCACATTAATATGGGCTACCCCATAGGCTTTAGACATGGCGCTTGCATATGCTTTTTGCATTACTATCCGGACATACCGGCACATATTGCCGGTTTCCTCCGGCAGAGCCAGTTCCTCGTAATATTTTGCAAACCCGCCGAACAGCTTATTTTGATCGACAGTCTGCGGGGCGCCAACCTGACGCAATTCCGGGGGACGGTCTGCTGTTAAAACAATGAGCGGCACATAGGAATGTTTGGCCTCCATAATGGCCGGCAGATAGTGGGCAGCTGCCGAACCGGAAGTGCAAACCAAGACAACAGGCCTTTCGCGTCCCTTGGCAATACCTAAGGCAAAAAAACCGGCCGACCGTTCATCAATCTGTAAAAATGTTGTAAAATCATGCTCACAAAATAACACCGACAAGGGTGTGGACCTTGAGCCGGGACTTATTACAGCTTCACGTACGCCCAGTCGGTATAATTCATCAACCAAGGCTGCTATATAGTTTGTCATTTGTTCCCCCCTCCGGCTATAGGCTTTCAATTATTGTTCTTAATTTATTGTCAGCTTCCATATATTCGGCTCTATATTCCGATTTATCCACTAAGCCGCAGCCGGCATAAGCAAAAGCCACATTTCCCTGGATAAGCGCCGACCGTATGCCGGCTACAAAGATCCCATTGCCGTTGGCGTCCATGATCCCGAGTGGGGCAGCATACAGCCCTCTTTCATGCTTTTCATATTTCCGAATTAGCTCTACTGCCTCTTTTACCGGATTTCCGCCCAGGGCCGGGGTCGGATGAAGCCTTGCCGCCCACTCCGGTAGGGTTCTGTTTTTATCAGTGGTGTAAATCGGCGTTTGTAAATGATGTAAGTTTCTCAGCGTCAAAACCGAGGTTTCAGCTACCTGCACCTCACCGGCAAATTCTTTCATCGCCGCGGCAATTGTATCAATCACAATCTGATGTTCATAACGGTTTTTAGCATCATGGAGCAGCCTTGCTTTTTGTGCTTCATCATCGTTGACGGTACGGGAAATGGTTCCTGCCAGAGCATAGCTTAAGATATTGTCCTGGTCCTTTTGCACCAGGATTTCCGGCGTTGCGCCCAGGAAGGTTTTGCCTTCTTTATGATAAGCAAAGATAAAGCTGTTGCTATTTTGATTATTCTCCATCAGATTCTGCAATACACTTTCCACCTGGATTACCGTATCACACTCGATCCTGACCTCTTTGGAGATAACAACCTTATTTACTGCTTTTGACGCTATCGCGTTATTTAAACTGCCAAATAGCTGCTCCCAGCTTTCGTGATCATCTGCTTGATAGCGGTAAGCGTGGCGGCATTTTTGCACTGCCAGATTTTCTATTTTCACTGGTTTGCCGCAATAATACAGAGTCTGAAGGCCGTTTTTTTCAGTATAGTAATATTGAAATGCAATGGTTTCATTGCCAAGACCTGCCCACTTCTCATCTTTGACAGAATCAAAAAAGGTCATGGAAGAAAAAATATAAGGATAGTCCTGGTAGCTTTCCTGTCCGGAAAAAGTCTTTAAGCGTTTGGCGCCCAGAATAAGCTCCCGGGTCAATGGATTATAAAATAAAACACGTTCTTCATTTTTGAAATGCTGCCAGAATGAAAGCGGATTATCAAGACTGATGCTTTTTTCCTTATAATGCAAAATACATACCTCCTCCGTGTACAGCGCTATAAGATGCCATATTGACATAACACCAAGAGTTTCTTACTTTGCAGTACTAGACGCTGACAGCAGCCGGTTGCTCTTTGGTTCGAAGCAGCATAAATTCTTTTTTAACCATAAGTGCGGTCCATAACACAATGACGGCATCGATTGCCAACGAGCCAAAATAAACGCCGGCAACGCCAAGTATTTCCGGTAAAATCAGCATGACCGGTATGTAAAAAATCAGTTGTCTGGCAATGCCAATCACGGCTGCCGGCTTTCCTTTATCGATAGCCGGGAAAAACGTCATGGCCATAAAAATGGCTGACAGCAATGGCAAGAGAGCCATATAGATCCGGAAATACAGCAGCTGCGTTCCTATAAACGGTTGCTCAGGCAGCATCAGGCCCAGAACAAATTCAGGCGCAACCATGCACATAATCCAGAAAGGCAACGTCAACAACATGGCGGCCACGGTAAATACCTTGTAGGAGCTGATAACACGCTCATATTGTCCGGCACCGTAGTTGATGCCAATAACCGGCTGCAAAGCCCGCATTAAGCCAAAAATCGGCATAAGCATAAACATGAACAGCCGGTAGACCACGCCATAAAAGGCAATATCAAGGACTGTGCCATAGCGTGCCAGGGCATTAAACACAACCACCCCCTGTACCAGGCTCATAACGATCATGATGAGCGAAGACATTCCCAGCCTAAGAATGGATTGTAGCGCCGGCCCATTCCATTTAAGAGAAAAAGTCCTGGCCGTAAAGGTTGAAAAGCCTCTCCCAAAATAAAGCCAGCCCAGTAGTGTATACACCAGCATCCCGATATTGGTTGCCCAGGCGGAACCCTCTACCCCCAAATCAAGGACGGCGACAAACAGATAGTTGGCGATAACGTCGGCAAACAGGCCGATCCCCATCATCACTGCCGCCGACTTCATTTTCCCTTCAGCTCTGACAATCATGTTGGCAGCCAGGCCATAGATCCAGAAAAAGGCACCGATAACGGTAATTCGGAAATAAACATCACCCAGCAGCAAGACTTCGCCGACTCCACCCATGATTTGAACCAGATGAGTGGAAAAAACCAGTCCCAGTACCATATAGACAACGGTTGCCAGCAGGGAAAGAAAATTAACGTTGCCCAGCAGCCGCTCCTGGGTGTTTTTGTCCTGCCGGCCGATGGCAATGCTTAACACCGAGCCGGCGCCAACACCGATCAGCGAACCCAGGCCTATGCTAATTTGTGTTAAGGGAAAGGCCACGGAAACCCCCGCCAAAGCGGTTTCTCCGATGTAGCGGCCAACAAAGGCAACGGAAATGACGGTATTTAATCCATAGAGAACCATAGCAACGATGGCCGGCCAGGCTAATTCGGCCATCACCTGCCATAGATTCTCCTGTAATATAAGCTGCTTTTGTTTTGCTTTGTCATTTATGCTTACCTGAGTCAAACAAAGCCCTCCTAACTATTTAACAGATTATTGTCGCAGATCGGCCAGAGCTAAGGGTTTAGGGGCTTGCCCGGCAATCATCCGGGCCATGCCCAATTGCTGCCCTATAGCCTGCCAGACCTGGCAGGCTGTCAGCTGATACTGAGCCAGCCGCTGATCATCCTCCCGGGCAATAATTGTCTCCCTGAACCGGCGCAAGGAGCATGTAATGCTCTCCGGCCACAGACTGTTGAATACCGCCTTAAACGATTGCTCCTTGTAAGGTGTCACCAGTTCCGTCACAGGAAGATTGAAAAGCGCATCGTCGTTATGGTTGATAACCCCGTCTTCGCCCCGCGCCATGTGCATACGAGGACTCCATAAAACCAGGCCGTGCGAATCAGTCAGCAGCAAACTGCCGCTGTCGGTGCCAATAACAATACGATGCAGCAAGTGAGTATGGTTGTCCGGGTCGGCCGGATTAATCTGATTTTGCACTCGTAAGCTCAGGGGAATGCCTTTAAATTGCCCACTCAAAGCACAAAATGGTTCTGCCGGTGAACAATTGGGCGCAGCCAGAAAAGACCACGGCCTGAATCCGCCGAGGGCCTGCCCCAAAATGTCCACAAGCGGAAAAAGTACCTGGATACTGCACACGGCATCAATGTAGACGGCATTACTCTGCTGCAGGACCTGCCGGGCTGTAGTAATAAAACTGCGGACAGCGCCAAGATCCGGATAGAAACTATTGAGCCGGTAATAGCAGGCAGCGGTACGGGCACTTCGCAGGCATTTCACCATATCCGCATGATGCACCGGATATTCCTGTATCACATGAATTCCCTTCAACAGTAATTCATTAGCCAGGTTGGTGCCCTGACCGCCGGCCACGGTAGATCTGACAACAATGCAGACCACATCGACCATATCGGCTGTCAATTGCTCAACGTCAGTGTACAAGGGAACCTGATAGGTTTTGGCGCAGCTTGCCGCCTGATCACTGCCCCGGGCCAGAATCCCAATTAGGTTAAATTCATCCGGCATCTGCTCAATACCGCGCAGATAAATTTTGCCAAAAGTCGTACCACAAACGATTATCCGCAATTTTCGCCCCGGCTTAATCATCATACCCCTTCTTTCGCTGCTGCAGCTGTTCTTGCCGGCAATCTCCGCTTCCGGCCAAATTCTTCAGCAACAGTTCAAAGTCCAGAAAAAACTTTTCAATCATTCCCGCCGGAAAAACATCTTTTCTAACATCCCAATTCAGTTGCAGTTCTCCCGCTTGTACAGAGACCTGGCAATCAATCCACACTTGCGGTGTCTGCGTTATTCCATAGGTCAAACGGGCGCCGCTCATCAACGCACCATCCTCAAGGCCGGCATCGCCGGCACCAATGGTACTGGTATAGACGACGGGGATGATCACGCTCTTGTTGCGCCGGCGTCGCAATTCACGCAGCACCTCAATGCCGGAAAAGGAGCTGTGTTCCAGATCCAGCCACAAACGCTGCTGCAGGGCCCGGGCCCGTTCCCAAAAGGAACTGCCTGCTTGCGGAGCCACTTCCAAAATGTTTACCGTAGTAAAATCACCGATAATCTGGTTGATCTGCGGATGCAGTTCAGGGCGATTCAAGATAGTGATATTAATACAAAAGCAAGACTGTTCCGACCATAAGCCGATTACCTCGGCAAAAGCGGCCAGAACAACACCGGAGGGTGTTATTTTTTGCCCTTTCGCCTGGTGGCAAATGGAATTCCACAAGTTGTTGTCAAGAGAAAACCGGTGCCGCTCAAAGGTTACTTGCTCCGGCTGGCCAGGTTCATTAGCTTTGACTGTAGGCAAGGCGGGTGCTTCCGGCAATTGATCCATCCTTGCCAGCCAGTATTGACGGTCCCGCTCTCGCCGTGATCGCCTCCCTGGCTGTTTTTGCCGGGAATGCTGAAATAAAAATACATCCCGGTAGGTTATCTCCAGCTTGGGCAGCGGTTTGTCCGGCTGATAGTAGAAATGATTCAGTTCGGCAAGTATTATATTGATACTTACGAAATCAGCAATAAGCATATCAATGGAGATATGTAAAATACTGCCTTCCTCGGTAGTCGTCAGCAAAAGCTCGTATAAAGGCCACTGATCCGGAATATATTGTCTGGCCGAAAGTTCCGCCCGGACCTGCTGTATGGCTGCCTGAACCTGTGCGGGAGGCAGCCCCCGCAGGTCTTGTGTTCGCACAGGCGGCAGGGTTATATCGGCAAGCACCTGCTGATAGC
>JAEZQV010000377.1 GCA_023441125.1 Bacillota bacterium | reverse complement strand
TCGCCGCCATAGTCACCGGCGCACAGGATAACCCCCTTATTCGCATTAATCTTAATGTAAGCGCCTTCCTCGGTTTTGGCAATAACACCGGTGACTTTGCCTTTGCCTTCTCTGACCAGTTGGGCGGCCGGCGTGTTGAAATGGATATCTACCCCGGCCTTGTTGGCGGCCTTTAACAACACATAACGCACGGCCATCTGCGACGGATCCGCAAGTTTGGGAGTATCCTTCATAGCCTCGTCGTTGGGAACAAAAAAAGCGGCCCCGGTTGTATAATACTTAAACCCGGCCTGATGGAGATCCTGCTCCTCAACGGGAACCGGGGCCACACCAATTCCATATTCTTTAGCCATATCTTCCAGCCAGTCAAAGCAAGCACCGCTGTTAGCGGCCCAGAGTCGGACCACCCGCTGATCACCCCGGTATCCGCCGGTCCGCATGATTTCCGTAATGACTTCATCCCGGTCCAAATTGTTCCCGACCGACTTTTGCGCCCGACTGCCAATCATACCGATATCCATTCCACGGTAATTGGTTTTGCCGGTCTTCTCCAATAAAATCACTTTGGCCCCGGACTGCGCGGCGGATACGGCAGCGCACATTCCGGCCATGCCCGCTCCGACCACCACCACGTCGGCCGTGAAGGTTTCCTTGATATCCTTAGCAGGGATGGGCGGTGGAGTTACTCTGAAATTGACTTTTTTAGCGGCAGCATCTTTGCCATCGGTAGCAGGAGCGCTCGCGTCCTTGCCTTTGCCGCAGCCGGCCAATACCCCGGCGGTGGCTACACCCACAACAGCTACTGCGCTTCCCTTAAAAAACTCCCTACGCGACATTCCCGGTCGGGATTCCTCTTTTTCACTCATTTTGTATCTCTCCCTTCAAACATTTATATGTAAAAACACCTATGCCTGTCTAAAAGCTTATCATGTACTGGCGTTCGATTATATTGGCAATCTCACCAAAAAAACATGGGAAAGTCAGCCTAATTATCGTAGTAATCACCAAAGACAATTAAAATAGGGTAGCGTATACTTTGATTATAAGTTTCCAGCCGTGCTGAAAGTTTCAATTCATCCATTCACTTGTAAGGAGGTTATTAGTTGGAACCCATGGAGGAAGCCAATGAGGTCAAAAAAAACATTTGGGCCAAATTACTGCGGAAAAAAATTATATTCTCACTGCTGCTTGCACTGGTGGTGGTTGGGGGCGTAGGTTTCGCCGCCATGGAGAAGATCAGCGATAATCCTGTGTTTTGCGCTTCTTGCCACAACATGCAGCCCTATTATGATACCTTTGCCAATAGCAGTCTTTTGGCGAATAAACATGAGAAAGGAGGGGTGAATTGTCATTCCTGTCATACCCCGTCAATTTCTCAGCAGGTCAGCGAAGGTGTCAAATATGTTACCGGCAATTTTGAATCGCCTTTGAAGAAAAGGGAATTTCCCAACGAGTTTTGCACCCGGTGTCATGATATGAAAAAAGTAAAGGGAAAAACCAATTTTGCCGAATCGAATCCCCATGATTCACACATTAGCAACAAAACCGCCTGCAATGAGTGCCACAGTGTCCATCAGCAATCAACCGTAGTTTGCGGCAAGTGCCATTCGTTCGACTGGGCAAAAAAATTGCCTCCTGATGAATGGAAGCAGAAAAAGTAAGTGTTAGATAGTGATTTTCCGGAGGTTGGCATGCAGCATCCTGTAGCTGTGAAACTTGTCGGCATAACCAAATATTTTGGTCAGCGACGACTATTCGAAAACATTAACGCCAGTGTAAGGCCAGGCCAATGTCTGGTTATCACCGGCCCCAACGGTTCCGGCAAATCAACCTTGTTAAAAGTCCTTGCAGGTTTGATTCGGCCTGATGCCGGTGCAGTCAGGCTGGTGACCCTTAACCGTGAAATTGGACGGGAAGATTGGATTGGAACCATTGGCCTTATCTCACCGGAGACTGTATTTTATCATTCGCTGACAGGGATTGAAAATATAGCCTTTTTGACCGGCATTGCCGGCTTGGCCGTACCTCCTAAAGATAGTATGGAGTGTTTGCGTACAGTCGGCCTGGCTGGCCGGGAGTACGACAGGGTAGAAACCTATTCCACGGGAATGCGTCAACGCCTGAAATTTGCTCTGCTATTAGCGATAAGGCCGTCTGTCTGGTTGCTGGATGAGCCTTCCTCTAATTTGGATGCTACCGGCAGACGCCTGATAGCTAATCTTATCTCAAAAGCGCTTGCCAGTCAGGTTTCCATCATTATGGCTACAAACGAAAGGGAGGAAGCTGACTATGCCGCAAGTAAAATTGCCCTGGCCTAGTCGTGTCTGGTATATGTTCCGCAAAGAATTGCAGTGCGAATTACGCACTCGCTACGTCCTCGGCGAGCTAGTTATGTTTGTACTCATCACGTTAGCCAGTGTCAGTATGGCGATTGCTGGAAACGTTCTTTCACCCGCTATTGCCGCTACGCTGCTATGGGTAATCATCTTTTTTAGCGCCATGGCAGGCCTGGCAAGAAGCTTTATGCAAGAGCTGGAGATGGGAACTTTGTTAACCCTCCGCGTATATGCCGGCGGCCAAACCGTATTGGCTGGGAAGCTGTTATACAATATCATGTTGTTGCTGCTTGTAACGCTTGTCATTATCCCGCTTTTTATTCTCTTTTTCAACCTGGAGATTCAGTTATTGCGTGAATTTCTGTTTGTGGTTTTTCTCGGGACCGTCGGACTGGCCTCCGTAGCAACACTCACCACACTAATGGTTACCCGGGTCCATGCCAGAGGATCTCTATTTACAGTAATAACATTTCCTGTCCTGTTGCCGCACTTTCTTACCGCCATTACCGCAACAAGACAAATTTTGACCAACATAACTCCGGGTTGGCGGGAGTTATTTTTTTTAGCCGGTTATGACCTAAGCGTTATTGTCGCTACTTCGTTATTATTCGATTTTCTATGGTATGACTAGGAGGTTACACTGTGAACCAGCGTGCAAGTCTTTACCTCATAATCCTGGGGGTAATCGGGGTTAGCGGCGCCGTATTTTTTCTTGTTCCGCCCACACAAGGCCTGGGTGACAAAGCGCGTCTTGCCTTCTTTCATATTCCTGTTGCCTGGGTTTCTGTGCTGGCGTTCGTGCTGTCAGCGTTTTGGGCATTGTGCTATCTTCGGACACGCCGGCTCGACTATGACCGGAAGAGTGCCGTTGCTGCCGGCTTAGGCTTGGTGTTTTGCCTGCTGGCAACCAGCAGCGGCGCTATATTTGCCAAAATCACCTGGGGAGCTTACTGGAATTGGGATCCCAGGCAGACGAGCATATTCATACTGCTGCTCCTATACGGTGCCAGTCTAGCTTTGCGCGCCGCCATTAACGATATAGAGCAAAAAGCCGTCATTGCAGCCGTGTATTCCTTGTTGTCTTTCCTTACGATGCCATTTTTGATTTTCATCATTCCCCGTTATTATTTCTCGCTCCATCCATCGCCGGTAATTAACAGCGCCGGAAAAATCGATATGGACCCGGTAATGCTGTATACCCTGACCGCCGCGGTAGTGGTTGCTACCGCCATATTCCGCCAGTTTTTCAACTATTATGTTGGACGGTTGCGACGGCAGGCGCACGAACAAAGTGGCAAACGGGCAGGTGGTTACTAGCAATGCAAAAACGGCGTATAATCTGTTTACTTCTTATTTTCGCTTTCTTCTTCTTCAGTACGATCACTTTTATAGACTCCCTGTCACCGTATGTTTCTTTTGGTGAGGCTAGGACTATCGCGGGAACTGTCCAGATTAAGGGTGACATAATAAGAGATAATGTTGCTTTTGATCAGGAGAATAAAAAGTTGATCTTTCGTCTGCGTGATGAAACCGGTGAAGAAGCAGTGATTGTATATGCTGGCGCAAAGCCGGAAGGTCTTGAGCACGCAACTGGTATTGTTGCCATCGGCAAATATCAAAACAATCAGTTTATGGCGGAAAAACTGCTTGTGAAATGTCCGACCAAGTATCAAGGGAGCGTGAGTCGTTAATGTTAGCCTATGCGGCGCTCCTGCTTGCTTTGCTCACTACCGGCATAGCTATTATTCTTTACTGCAAAATTTACATTTCCGCTTCTACCAAGCCAGCTCCTGCTGCTGAAAAAACGGCTATCCTGTTCTATACTACAGCCGCCTGCGCTATTTTCTTTGCGGCGGGTTATTTATTGTATGTTCTCCTTAGCGACAATTTCCGTTATGAATACGTGTTTAGCTACTCTGCTCGCTCGCAAGCAATGACTTACAAAATCTCGGCATTTTGGGCCGGGCAGGAAGGATCATTCCTGCTATGGGCTGTGTTTCATGCCATTTTCGGTTTGTTACTCACCCGCCAAAAAGCGCCGGCTGCCATGATCGCATACTGTGCTTTACAATTCTTACTATTAGTTGCCCTGGCGGTTAAAAGTCCCTTTAGACCCGCGTCCGGACTGGAAGCTGACGGGCTGGGCCTGAATCCGCTGTTACAGGATCCCTGGATGGTCATCCACCCGCCCATTGTTTTTCTGGGGTATGCAGCTCTGGCCGTGCCGTTCGCATGGGCCATCCACGGACTCCTTACCGGCCGGCATAAAGAAATGGTTGCCCGGTCCTTGGCCTGGACGTTATCCGCATGGGCGGCGTTGGGGGCCGGCATCTTCATTGGCAGCTACTGGGCCTACAAAGTCCTGGGGTGGGGGG
>JAEZQV010000346.1 GCA_023441125.1 Bacillota bacterium | reverse complement strand
CAACGTTACCAATGGGGATTAAAAAAGATGACCCCAAATCAATATCGGGATCATCTCATCGCTTCCTAAAACGGATTTCTTCTCACTGTCCTAATTTAGGGTACCGGTTCACCATGGGGGCCACCTGATTTCCCTGCAGAATGCTATTTAGAGGAACAAAACGACAAAACACGCTAAGATACCGCTTGGCATCAAAAATTGTTACCTGCGCCGCCGCGAGGGCCTGCTGACGAGAAATCCATGAACTCATAATTCATCCCCTTCTCAACTGCCGC
Source organism: Bacillota bacterium (assembly GCA_023441125.1). The sequence continues at coordinate 5,056 of JAEZQV010000346.1, read as the reverse complement.
TCTCCACTAGGAGCGGTTTACATTTTAAATCTGGCCGTAATGCCATTGAGATCAGTCGCCATTTTGGCCAATACCTCGCAGTTGGCATCCACTTCATGCAGACTGGCGCTTTGCTCCTGGGCCGCAGCCGCCACCATCTCGGTGCTGGCACTGGTTTTCTCCGCCACAGCACTGGTATTCTGGATGTTATTGACCACCGCTTGCATCCCGTCAGCCGTTTCTTCCACAGCATGGTTAATTTGTTCTATGCCGGCTTTCACCTGATCCAGCTTGACAATAATAGCCTGGAAACCCTGCTGGGTTTCATCCGTGGCCATTTTGCCCGCCTCGACTTCGGTATTCGCCTTGGCCACAACATCCACGGCAAATTGAATATCGGTAGTCATTTGGGCAATGATCTCTTCAATGTGATTGGTAGCGGCGGCACTTTGTTCTGCCAGCTTGCGGACTTCTTCCGCCACGACCGCAAATCCCCGGCCGGCCGCGCCCGCCCGGGCTGCCTCAATGGCAGCGTTGAGCGCCAGCAGATTGGTCTGGCCGGCAATATTACGAATGGTGGTGACAATTTGCTGGATATCGTCCGACCGTTTGACCAGAGCGGCAGATACGTTGGTAATATCGGCCATTGAGCTTTCAACCGTACCATTTTGAACGACCAGTTTTTGAATAAGCTGCATCCCCTGACTTGCTTCGCCTACTGCCCCCTCAGTAACACGGTTCACCTGGCTGGCACTGGCGCTCATTTGCTCGGCGCCGGCGCTGACCGCCTGAATAACGGCAGTAATCTCAGAGATGTTACTGTTATTTCGGTCGGCGCCGGCGGCAACATCAGTGATCGTTTTGGCTATATCCTCCGAAACCTGCAGCTGTTGATGGACTGTTGAAGATAATTCTTCACTGGAAGCCGCCAAAGCGTCGGCGCTGCTCCTGACTAACCGGACCACTTCCTGCAGGGCATGTTTCATCCGGATCAGCGCTTCGGCCATATCCCCGATTTCATCATTACGGGTAGCGTGAACGTCCTGACCGGATAAATCCAGTTGGCTAAGGGCCGCAAGATCACCGCGCAGGTTGTCCAGCCGGCGGGCCAGCTGCCGGCTGTACCAGACCAGTATGGCGATAATGGCAATAATACCAATCACGCTGGAGCCGATAACCATTTGGAATACAGTCGCCTGCCTGTCGTTGAGCAGGGTAATCCGCTGTTTAAGAACCTCATCCTGGGACGCCATGGCATCGGCAAAAAGCCGGTTGACGACAACGGTATTTTGCCGGGTTCCAGCCAGCACGGCGGCAAAGCCAGGATCATTAGCCTGTTTCAAGGCGATAGACCGTTTGATGTCTGCTATATAGGAGCGCATCGCCGCCTGCAGCTTTTCACCGGCCTGTCTGCTTTCGGCCGTTGTCACCGCTGCCGTAAAGGCCATAACGGTCTCATTGCATTGATTCAGTAATTTTACAGTATCACTTGCATATTGCTCATCGTTATAGGCAACATAGCCGCGAAAATCACTTAACCCTTCATGAAAATCATTCTGGGCATGCTGCAGAGCCATCGTCTGGGTCACCTGGCCGGACAATATGGTCTGGTAAGCCTGGCTGCTTTCCCGGAATTCATAAATAGTTATTCCCAGTACAATAACCATGAGTACCAGGGCAATGGCCAGCAGAGCGCCCAGTTGAGCGCCGATTGGTGTACGTTTTTTCATAATTGCGCCTCCCGTTGTTGTAATATTTGTGTGAAACTTTTCGCATTACGTGGCTGCTTCTTTCCGCTTACGGATTTCTTCCAGACGATAGGACAAGGCTCTGCGGGAAATCCCCAAATAATTGGCGGTAGCCGTTTGGTTGCCGTTATGGACAGCCAGCACTTTGAGAATGATATCCTCGGTATAGCTTTTTAGCGAATAACCCTGCACGGGCAAAGGCAGCTCCAGTACACTGCTGCCGGCCGGCAGCGCAGCCGGCTGTTCCCGCTGCTGCAACAGCGTTCTGATGTGCTCGGGTTTCAATTCCCGGTCATCAAAGGCAAACGTGGCATATTCCATAATGTTTTTCAGCTCACGGATATTGCCCGGCCAATGGTACTGTTCCAGCATCCGGGCGGCTGCGGTATCAATCTGCACGAATTTCTTCTTTTTGCGCAACGCAAAATCTTGTAAAAACATGTTGGCCATCGGCAGAATTTCTTCTTTGCGTTCCCTGAGCGGCGGAATTACAAGCCGGGCGACTCTAAGACGGAAATACAAATCCTTCCGGAAAGTTCCCTGTTCGACGCACTGTTTCAAAGGTATATTGGTTGCACAAATAACGCGAATATCGGTTTTAATTTTTTTTAGACCGCCAACCCGGTAGAACTCTTTTTCCTGAAGGACGCGCAGTAATTTTCCCTGCAAATCCAGCGGAATTTCACCCAATTCATCCAGAAATAAAGTACCGCCGTGAGCTAAATCAAACTTGCCTTTGGCCCCTTTGACCATACTGCCGGTAAACGCACCGGCCTCATAGCCGAACAGCTCACTTTCAAACAGAGTGGGGGCCAAGGCGGCACAATTAATATCCACAAAGGAACCGGCATTTAGCTGATTAACGCTATGACCATAATGGATAATTTTCGCGATAATCTCCTTGCCTGTGCCTGTCTCGCCTTCAATCAGCACCGGGATGGCGCGGTCGGCGTGAAGTTGCTGCGCCTGCTGAAAAATGTCCTGCATGCACTCGGAGAAAATCCCAATGGAGCCAATAATGGATTCCGCCACAAATTGTTGCATGTGGAAGAGCTCGCGCCGCGTTTCTTCGGTGGCGGCATGAACCTCGTCCTGAAAGCGTTCGGTCAGATTCTTGTTTTCGCGCAAAAGCGCCTGGTGTTCTGCCACCCGCTCAACGACAGAAGCCAATTCTTCCGGATTTACCGGTTTTTGCAGATAGTCGTATACACCGGCCCGTAAGGCCGTAACTGCTGAATTCAGGTCGGCATGACCGGTGAAGAATACAATATCGGTCTGCCAGCTATTGGGCAGCTGCTTAATGGCTTTTGCCAGTTCAATACCTGACATGCCTGGCATCTGAATATCGGACAGCACCAGCGGGTAGTTATCCTGGGAGTATTTTTCCAGCGCCTCCATGCCGCTGGTGCATTCGGTTACTGCGTGGTTCTGATGCTTTAAAAACCATTTCATAGCCTGCCGGCTATAGCGTTCATCATCTACGAGCAATATCTTCATTGCTAGCCTCCATTACTTGATATCCTGTGTTAATAAGTTTGGCCGAAGGCAAGTGCTGTTGACAGGCAGATGAACATAAAAAAACTGCCAAGTCAACATGACGATTCCGTCATGGCAACCTGGCAATCATAAATCCTGAAGATTATTAGACCCATAGCTTTGCGTCCTTACCTTTCGGTAAGTTTGCCTAGAGAGTATATGGATACCGCTCGCTAAATTGTCATTTATAAATATGCAAAAAACTATATACAGGAAATGTTAAATGCAAAAAACATGCCAATCCGGCATGCTTTTTGGTAATTAATTGTATTTGCATAATTAATGTCCGTTTTGCGGCTATATTTAGCCAAAAAGCCCCTATTTATCCTTTTATACATGCACATTATACCCATTGCAATCTGCAGAAATTGCAGCAAAAACTGCACAGGTGAGAAGTTTTTGTAACAGTTTTTGGACAAAATCGTGCAAATGTCCATAAGCATAACAATCACTTTCGCAAATTGTTGATAATACCGGCCAGCTGGTCAGCCTGACATGCTATTTCTTCCATACATCCGGCCAGTTCCTCATCAGACAGTTTTTTGCCTTGCTTAAGCATATACAGGATACCGCCCGCAATCATCTTTATCGAATGCAGCGGCTGCTTCAGGTCATGGGACAACCCCACCGTCATTGCGTTATTAGAAAGCGTCCTGTTCGCCGGTAACTTGTCCTGTTTTGCCGCCGCCATAACTTCCTGCTCCTTTATTGTCTATTCTCGTGTAGTTAGTATAACCCACTCGGATGGCTGCATTGCATCAGTTCCTTAGCGCCCTTACTATCCCCTCAGCAAAATTTTCATCTTTTACTATATAAGTAATACCCAGTCCGGTTGCCCGCCGGATAATGGCCGAGTCGTTTTCGCTTGATAAGATTAAATATCGCACTTCAGGGCAGCAATCCCTAATTTGGGTAAAGAGCGTCAACCCATCCGTGTCCGGCAAATACATATCCGATATAACGGCATCGTACCTGCCGCCTGCTTTTACTAGCTGCAACGCCGCACTGCCGTTTTCAGCACCATGTACCTCGTAACCCTCTGATTCCAGCACCAGGGCTATCATATCCCGCATGAAGCTGTCATCCTCAATCAGCAGCAATTTTTGTCCCAAATACTTCACACCTCACTTCTTCATCCTTGCCGGGTGCCTTACGGATTAAATTCCGGCCTAAATCCTTGGCCTCATACAACGCTTTATCGGCCGCATTATACAGGCTGGTGGCGTCCGTATATCCGGGATAAGCCGCCAGTCCGCAGCTAAACGTGGTATGGAATGTACCGTTAACCGATTCGTGGCAAACACTTTCAAATTTTGTCCGGATCTCTTCCATAACCTGACAGGCAATATCCACCGAGGTATTGGGCATGATTACGGCAAATTCCTCGCCACCCATGCGGCCAATCACATCGGTGCTGCGCAGACGCTGTTCGAGCAGCCGGGAAATACTGAGTATGACCATATCGCCGGCAACATGGCCATAGGTATCATTAATATATTTAAAGCAGTCCAAATCAATAATGGCCAGGCTCATCGGATTGTTCCCGCGTAAAGCCTGCATAAACAACCGCTCAATATACTGTTTCATAACCGAGTGATTGTACAGACCGCTTAACCCATCCCGCTCCATATACTGACGCAGCAGCCGCATCCGTTCCGCTCTCAGCCTGACGGAACAAATAAAATGCTCCGGTTGAACCGGTTTCGTAATAAAATCGTCGCCGCCTGTTTCCATCGCCTGCATTTGCAGTCCAAGGTTTCTTTCACCGGAAAGAAATACGATTGGTATGCGAA
>JAEZQV010000293.1 GCA_023441125.1 Bacillota bacterium | reverse complement strand
TTGCCAACGTTACCAATGGGGATTAAAAAAGATGACCCCAAATCAATATCGGGATCATCTCATCGCTTCCTAAAACGGATTTCTTCTCACTGTCCTAATTTAGGGTACCGGTTCACGTAGCGAGTTTACGGATTTTAGGAATACCGCCAGGCTTTTCAGCTTTTGGAGGCTTTGGGCCTAGACTTTTTGTTACTTTTGGGGCAATGCCAAAAGTAAACCGCTCTCCTTGTATTCCATTGACTCAACTTAAGACAGTATCACCGACTCTACGACTCCCCGTAAGCACGGTTAGGAATTTTATTCATACCTAACCGCTTGTTTGCATAGTATGAAACAGTAGACCAAGCCCACTTGAAAAGCAAAGCGTCACAGAGGTGAGAATGTGAGGTATGTGACACTCTACGGGGTATTGTTGGTCATTCTGACCGTAATTGCCATTCCGGCCATTGTCGTCCTGGGCACCAATCAGCGTGAGGCCAGGCCGATGGCACCGGGATCAGCGGCTGACTATCGGGGCGAAGATGTAACTATTAAAGTATATATGCATGAAATCAACCAGATTGTCACCATGAACCTGGAAGACTATATCAAAGGCGTCGTAGCGGCGGAGATGCCGGCCGAATTCGAACTAGAGGCCCTGAAGGCCCAGGCTGTGGCCGCCCGCACCTATGCGGTCAAGCACATGGCCGCCTTTGGCGGCACAGGTTCGGCAGAACACCCGGGGGCTGATGTCAGCACCGATCATAAAGACAGTCAGGCCTGGCTGAATGAAACCAAGCTGAAAGAAAAATGGGGTGCGAACTACGGCAAATACTGGAGCAAGGTCAGTCAGGCCGCAGATCAGACGAAAGGCCTGATACTAACCTATAACGGGGAACCGATCAATGCCGTGTTTCACTCCACCAGCGGGGAACGAACCGCCAGCGCCCTGGAAGTGTGGGGCTTTGACTATCCATACCTGAAGAGTGTGGCCTGCACCTGGGATCAGCAGTCACCGCGCTATCAGGAGACAAAAGAAATAACATTTGCCGAGCTTGAAGCGCGGCTGGGAACCGATGCCGGTATTATTGCCGCTGCCCAGAACGGTAGCGCTGCTATAGCCGGCATTATTGACAAAACGGATTCCGGCCGGGTGAACAAAATACGGATTGGTGTCAAAACCATGGGCGGCAACGAGGTGCGGCAAAAGCTGGACTTAAGGTCCACCAATTTTACTGTCGAACCGGCTGGTGACAAGCTGATCTTTCATACTATCGGCTATGGCCACGGTGTGGGCTTGTGCCAGTACGGCGCTAACGGCCAGGCTAAGGAAAATCGTAATTTTCGCCAGATTCTGACCTATTATTATACCGGGGTAGCCATTAAGAATCTGTTGGGATCGTAACCGGCGTTTCCAGTGGTAACATTCTGGGCATACTACTACTGTGAGGTGATAGTATGCCTAAACAAATTTGGACAAGGATTACAGGTTCCGGTTATACCGGCCAGGTATTGTCGGCCGGCGTGTTGCTGGCAGTGATTTCGCTGCTGTTGTTTACTGTGATCAGCACGCTGCTGCCGGCAGCCAGGCTACCACTTGACAAGCCACCGGTTGCGGAAAACCCGCCGCTAGCAGAAAACGGCCCGACAAAGGTGCAACCGGTAACGGAAGCAGTCGTGCCGGGTACTCAGCAGCAGGTTCCAGCCGGACAATCGCAAGCAATAGCCCAGGAGGCGGCGACAGTGGCTACCGATACCGCTGCGGCGGGAAATGACGCTATCCACGATCTGTGGCAGGGTACTCAGCTGCAGGAGTTCGGCTGGCAGGTACATCCGCTGTACAAAGACTGGCGTTATCATCCCGGGATAGATATCGGCGGCCGCGAGGGACAGATCGTACCGGCCTTGTTACCTGGTGAGGTTGTGGACCTTTATACCGACCGGCAATATGGTTTGACCGTAGTCGTTAGAAGCGGCAGCTATACCGTCTATTACGGGGCGCTGGCCAGTACCGGCCTGCAAAAGAACAGCAGCATCAAGGCCGGCAGGCCGATTGGTTCCATGGGGCTAAGCTTCTCCGAACGGGAACCGCACCTGCATTTAGCTGTCAAAAAGGACAGCGGGCAGGACTATATCAATCCGCGTGAGCTATTTCCGGATATACCCCGGTAATTTAATTTTCAATATTAGGAATGACCCGTTGACCGGGTCATTTTTTCTTTTCCGCCGCATATACATGTTAGCAAAGGGTTAAAAGGACGGGCGCGGAGGGGGAAGAGACTAGATGAAAGAATACATACGCAAACGGGTGCTGGATATATGCAACCATATCATGGAGACCAAGCATACCGTGCGTCAGACAGCCACTGTTTTTGGGGTTAGCAAAAGTACTGTACACAAGGATATGATTGAACGTCTACCAGAGATCAACAAAAGACTGGCAGCCAAAGTAAAAAACATTCTGGAACTCAATAAAGCGGAACGCCACATCCGGGGCGGCGAAGCAACCAGAAAGAAATACAAAGAAGAAAAAGAAAACGAGTAAAGACCCTAAAAAATATGACGGACTGCCTAGAGAAATAGCGAAAAATAAAGGACTTTTAAATTATATGTAGAATAACTAATACACTTATGATTTTCTGTTGCTTACTTCTCTTTCTTTGTTAAAGAATGGGACAGGCAGGGAGTGGGCGGAGGATCGGTTGAAAGGGGATTAGGATTCTACATGTTTGGAACGATGGATATTGGCGTAGATTTGGGAACAGCTAACGTTTTAGTATACATAAAAGGAAAAGGCATTGTCTTACGGGAACCATCCGTTGTGGCTATCGACCGTGACAGCAACCGTATTCTGGCCATTGGTGAGGAAGCTCGCCGCATGCTGGGCCGGACGCCGGGCAATATCATTGCGATTCGCCCGTTGCGCGAAGGCGTAATTGCCGATTATGATACTACGGAAAGTATGCTCAGACATTTTATTCAGAAAGTGGCCGGGAAAAACTTTTTTTTCAAGCCCCGGATCATGGTATGCATTCCTTCCGGTGTAACCACTGTGGAAAAACGGGCCGTTCTGGAAGCGGCCATGCAGGCCGGTGCCCGGAAGACATATCTTATAGAAGAACCATTGGCTGCCGCCCTGGGCGCAGGCCTGGAAATTTCCGAGCCGTGCGGGGCGATGGTCGTTGATATTGGCGGCGGTACTACCGATGTGGCAGTGCTCAGCCTGGGCGGCATCGTTGTCAGTGAATCGCTGCGGATCGGCGGGGATAAATTTGATGAAGCCCTTATCCGGCATGTGAAAAAGGAATATAACATCCTTATCGGAGAACGTACGGCTGAACAAATCAAAGTAGCCATTGCCACCGCCTATCCTAACGGCCGCAATGAGACAATGGAGATTCGCGGCCGGGACCTGGTGTCCGGTTTGCCTAAGACGATCCGGATGAGTTCGGCGGAAACCCGGGAGGCTTTGGCTGAACCGGTATATTTAATCGTCGAGTGCGTGAAAGCCGTTTTGGAAAAGACCCCGCCCGAACTGGCAGCCGACATTGTGGACCGCGGCATCGTTATGACCGGCGGCGGTTCGCTTATCCATGGCCTGGACAAGCTGATCAACCAGGAAACCGGCATACCAACCTATCTGGCGGAAGATCCGTTATCCTGCGTGGCCTTGGGTACCGGCAAGGCGCTGGACGCCCTGGAAAGCCTGCAGGATACGCTGACTACCCTGAAAAAAACGAATGTAGCCGGCTAGATTATAATTAAGGAATTCACCAATAGTTACGATATAGTCATAAAGGGGTGAAACCATGATCCGTGGAATTTATACAGCGGCATCCGGCATGCTGGCGGAAATAACCAGAGCCGACACCATTGCCAACAACCTGGCCAACGGCAATACGACCGGCTATAAAAAAGATGTGGCCATATCCAAAGACTTTGCCAGTATGCTGATTCAGCGTATTAATGACGGTAAGGATGTGCCGACAATCGGTACCTTGGGGCTCGGCTCCGAGATTGATGAGATTGCCACCATACATACGACAGGGCCTATGCGAACAACCGGCAATTCGCTTGATTTCGCTATTGACGGCAATGGGTACTTTGCTGTTGAAACCCAGAACGGGCTGCGCTATACCCGGAATGGCTCCTTTACCCGCAACGGGCAAGGCGAGCTGGTTACCAGCGAGGGGGAACGGGTCATGGGGCAAAACGGGGCCATTCGGCTGCCTGACGGCAAGGTGTCGGTGGATGAGACCGGTCAGATTGCTGTTGACGGGGTGCAGGCCGGCCAGTTGCAACTGGTTGCCTTTGACAATGAACGTGAACTGCTGAAAGAAGGCAACAGCCTGTTCCGGGCGCCTAACGCCGGCCGGCAGGCAACCGGCAAAGTGGAACAGGGTATGCTGGAGCAGTCGAACGTCAATGTCATTTCCGAGATGGTTAACCTGATATCCGGTTACCGGGCGTATGAGGTGAATTCCAAAACAGTACAGACCCACGACCAATTGCTTGACAAAGCTGTCAATGAAGTAGGTAAAGTGTAATTGCTGGCGGTAATTTACATTTAATTTCTGCCAGTAATAGTCCGATAGGTAGTATAGAGAGGGCTGGACCAGCGTGGGAAGCTCTATCACCGCCGACCGACAGAGGCGGTGTATTGAAAAAATATACGGGGGTAATAACCGATGATTCGTGCATTATGGACTGCCGGGACCGGGATGGTTGCCCAGCAAACCAATCTTGATGTGATTTCCAATAACCTGGCCAACGTCAATACGACTGGTTTTAAAAAAAGCCGGGCTGAATTTCAGGATTTAATGTACCAGACGCTCCGGTCGGCCGGTGCGGCAACCGGACCGGATACACAAGTGCCGAGCCCTACGCAAATCGGGCATGGCGCCCGTTTGGTGGCTACTCAGAAAATTAACCTTACAGGCAGTTTCCAGAATACCGGTAATGATTATGATATTGCCATAGAGGGCGAAGGCTTTTTCCAAGTCACGATGCCGGACGGAACGCTGGCCTATACGCGGGATGGTTCCTTTAAACGGGATTCCCAGGGCCGGGTGGTAACTTCCGAGGGGTATGTGCTGGAACCGGCCATCACCGTACCTGACAACGCTACCGGCATAACCATCTCCTCGGACGGCCGGGTTACGGCCGCGACTCCGGCGGGGGATCAGGACCTGGGACAGATTACACTGGCCCGGTTTGTCAATCCGGCCGGACTGGAAAGTACCGGTCATAACCTGTTGAAAGAGACCACGGCTTCCGGTGCGCCGATCGTCAATAATCCCGGCACGGACGGCACAGGGACGCTTATGCAGCAATATATTGAAATGTCCAATGTTCAGGTTGTCGAGGAAATGGTCAATATGATTGTTGCCCAGCGGGCCTATGAAGTTAATTCCAAAGCCATCCAGACGGCGGATGATATGCTGGAAAAAGCGGCTTCCCTCAAACGCTAGGACAGGGGATAACCCATGAACATTACATTATACCGGCTTACCATGGTTATCCTATGTGTTGCCGGTATATTCTTTACCGGCAACGCAGCCGACGCGCAGGGGCTCACTGTGGCCATTGCCGCAGAATCGCAGGTAACCGGGCAATATTATACCCTGGGCGACATTGCCAGTATCTATGGGGATGACGGCGGACGGATAGCCGGCCTGCAGCAAATTAAACTGGGGCGGGTGCCGGCCCCCGGTCAGAGTTATATTTTAAACGCCGAGATTTTAGGTGCGCGGCTGGCCAACTCCCAGCTGGACCTTAGCGGCATTACCTGGCAGATACCGGCCCAATTTAAAGTCACAGCGCTGTCGCAGACCATCGGTGCGCAGCAACTTATGGGCGCAGCGGAGAAGTATCTGGCGACACGGCTGATTGGCGCCGATGTTCTCGTTACGGCGCTGGGCCAGCCGCAGGATCTGCTGGTTCCGCCCGGGGATATTACTTATGACGTTGAACTGCCTTACGGGGTCAAATATAATTCGCCTACATATGTTACTATCGGAGTTTTGGTCGCCGGTCAGCCGGTTACGGTTGTGAAACTCAGATTCGACATTAAAAAGTATGAGCAGATTGCGGTCTCCAGCCGGGCGATTGCCGCCGGCGAGCTAGTAAATGCCGACAGTGTTGTGCTGGAGCGGCGGGAAAGCGGCCGGTTGGCACCCGGATATGTTACCGATCTTACTAAAATTTTGGGCTTAACCGTTAAGCGCCAAGTGGCAGCCGGTATGGTTCTTAACGACAGCCTGCTGGACAAGCCGGCGCTAATCCAGCGGGGAAATAATGTCAGCATAGTTGCCAAAATTGGCGGTATCATAATAACGACCCCCGGTATTGCCA
>JAEZQV010000202.1 GCA_023441125.1 Bacillota bacterium | reverse complement strand
GATGCGACCATTTCCACCTGGGCGTCGTCGCCTTCCAGTTTGATGAACCGCAGGTTGGGACTGGCGTACGGTTTGGTGGTAAAGAACGGGAGAATGGCAATCCCTTCGCCCGACTCAACCAATGTCAGCAAAATCTCGGTAAGATAGGGGCGCTCCACAAAATTGGGGGTAAAACCCCGGTTGGCGCATAGCCGCAGTGTAAAGTCGTAGGGGCAGGGGGCGACCTCGCGATTGAGAACAACAAAAGGCTCCCGGGCTAGCGCCGCCAAATCCAGCTGCGGCTCATTGGCCAGCGGATGGTCATAGGGCATTACAAAACATTCCACATCATGGTAAAGCGTCTGCCAGACCACCCGGGGCGTATTTTGCAGGGAAACCGACATGGTCAGGCCGACATCCAGCTCACCGCGCTCTAAGGCCAGGTTCAGATCTCCCCAGTTTAACTGGGTTAGGATTAATTTTATTTTGGGGTAGGAGCTCCGGAAATCCTTTACCAGTTTCGGCAAAAAATGTTTGGTATGAGATTCCAGAAAGCCGACTTTCAGCGTGCCGGCAAAGCCGGAGGCGGTGTGGCGGGTTCGTTTTATGGCATCCTCCGCCGCGGCGATAATAAACTTCGCTTCTTTCAAAAAAAACCGGCCGGCCTCTGTTAACTGGACGGAATGCGAATTCCGCGCGAATAGTTTAACGTCCAGCTGCTTTTCTAAATCCGCTATCTGCAAACTTACTGCGGACTGCGTGAGATACAGGTGCTTGGCTGATTCGGTAAAATTTAACCGTTCTGCGACACAGACAAAAATTTCTAATTGCCGAATATCCATAAGTTCCTCCTAATCAGGAAAGTTGCAGCAAACTAAAAGATACGGAATATTAACTAAATTATAATGTACTTGCAGTCGATCATAAATAGGTAAGCCGCTATTGTTGACAAAACGGATGATTATATTTTCTCATGGTCGTAATGAGAATTTTAAATTTCCGTATCAGATTACTTTACTATAAGATAAAAACTGATAATAGGGTGAATTTTATCTTTTATTTGGAGGTATAGCTGTGAAAACACCACAGGAACTGCTGGAGGAACGTAAAGCGAGAATAAGAAAGGCAGTGGCTTTAGAGAAACCGGACCGGACGCCGGTAGTAACCCTGGCTGACGGGTTCTGCGCCACGCATATGGGCGTCAAGCTGTCCGAGTTTTGCTCAAGTCTGAAAACGTCCAACAAAGTAATGGTCGAATCCATCAAGGATCTGGGCGATATCGACGGTTTTGACTCGGCGTTTGCCGCCGCGCTGCTGTTCCCTTTGGGCTTTATGACCAATATCAAGCTGCCCGGACGGGAATTGGCCGACAACGTAATCTGGCAGCTTGATGAAAAAGAAGTGATGACGGTCGAGGATTATGACACAATTTTAAATAAGGGCTGGACACCGTTTATGCAGGACTATGTGACCCAGCGACTGAATGTCCAGCTTGATGCCCTGCTGGCAGAACTGGCCGATACGCCGCAAATGGTCAAAAATTTTGAAGATGCCGGTTATGTGGTATATTCGCCGCTGGTTATCAATCTGGTCAATGAGCTGTTAAGCGGCGGCCGGTCCATGCCTAAATTCATTCAGGATTTATACAAGCGGGCCGACAAAGTCGAGGCTGTTCTCGATGTAATTCAGGCTGAGGTTTTGACCAATATGCGCCAGCAGATCCGGGCCACCAATTCTGCTTATGTATTTATTTCGCCGGCGCGCGGCGCCAGTGAGTTTTTTTCGCGCAAGCTGTGGGAGCGCTTTGTCTGGAAATATCTAAAACAGGTAGCTGACGTAATTATCGAAGAAGGTGCCGTAATCAACTTCCATATTGACTCGAACTGGGAACGCGATCTGGAATACTTCAAGGACCTTCCCAAGGGCAAATGCGTTTTTGAGACAGACGGCGCCACCAACATCTATAAAATCAAAGCCGTACTGGGCGACCGCATGTGCATCAAGGGCGATGTGCCGGCCGCCATGTTTACGCTGGGCACGCCGGATGATGTATATCATTATTGTACAAAATTAATCCGGGATATGGGGCCGGGTTTCATTCTGGCCTCAGGCTGCGCTGTGCCGGTAAATGCCAAAGTGGAAAATGTCAAAGCCATGATTGCGGCGGCGACCGGCAGGTAACAACACCGCTGCCGGCGCTATTTTAATTTCTCATGGTCATGATTAGGAGAATGAATTTCCCCCGGCGAAGTTTTTCCGGTATCATTTATTTGCAGGCAAGACAATTTTACGTAATGGAGTGAAGGCAATGGCGGTAAATAAAGATCAAATGACGGCAGAGGAAAGACTTATAGCCACAATTAACCTTGAACCGGTGGACCGGGTTGTTTGTGCGCCCATGATTGACCAGTATGCCGGCCAATTCGCAGGAATTACCAATAAAGAGTTTATGTGGGACTGGGAAAAATGCATGACGGCGCTCGATAAGGTAAAAGCGGCCTATCCTATTTGGGACAGCAATCCGTTTATTATGTGTGAGCGTTATGCCCCGCTGATGAAAAAAGTGGGACTCATGCGCACTGCCATGCCGGGGACGGAACTGCCGGACAATGCTTCCTTCCAAATGCATGAAGTGGAAATTACAACGCGTGAGGACTATGATCTCTTAATTAACGAGGGCCTTCTGGCTTATGTGGGCAAGTTTAATCAGGTGGCCCACGGCTCTACGCCGGAAGAACAGCTTGCCGCTATCGTGGAAAAGGGCAAACTGCTGGTGGATGAAAACCTGCGCACTCAGCGCCGGGGGCAAAGTTCAACCTGGGGCATACTGGGCGGTTCGGCGCCTGATGTGCTGTCCATGACCCGGTCTTTGGAAAAGTTTTTCAAAGATGTAATTCAGATCCCGGACACAGTGTATGAGGCCATGAATGTCGTAACCGACGGTATGATTGAAATTCTGGCGGCGCAAGCCGATCAAATTGGCATCAGGCGTACCTTTATCGGCGATTCCCGCAGCAGCGCCCAATGGATATCCCTGAAAAAATTTGAAAAGCTATTTTTACCGGTTATGAAGCGCCTGGTCAACGGTCTGAATGAAAAAGGCATTATTCCGATTATGCACTTTGACTCCGACTGGACGAAAAATCTGCCTTATTTGTTAGAATTGCCGGCGAAGAAGTTCGTTGTTCAGTTAGACGGCTCTACCGATATTTTCAAAGCCAAAGAAATACTTGACGGGCATTGCGCCATTATGGGCGATATGCCGGCCGCCCTTTTAACCGTAGGTTCGGCCAGTGACGTGGATGAATATGCGAAAAAACTGTTTGCGGCAGTCGGCAAAGGCGGCGGCTTTATCTACTCTTCCGGCTGCTGCGTGCCGATGAATGCCAAGCATGACAACATGCAAGCCTTTTTCGCTGCAGTGGAAAAATACGGCCGTTATAATTAAATATTGCCCCTTTTTTCACAAACTTAAAACCATCCCGCGCTCCCTGTTTGCGCGGGATGGTTTTAAGTTTACCGGCAAGCGGCAACCAGCTCCGGGAACGGCTGCCGGCCGCCGGGCTACCGGGACCAGGGGGATTATTTTTTGTTATGGCAGCGATGAGAAAAGTGAATTTCCCTACCAATCTATTTCCGTATATCATGAGGATAGCTTCCGCATCATTTTGCTCAGTTGCCGGTTACAGCAAAAAGAGGGGGGCCGCCTGTAGCAAAACTTTACAGAAAAGTGTGAAAAATACAGGCCCAATTTGGCAGAAAGGAGAGTCTTACTAAAACTGACAGCAAGCGGCAGGAAACAGAGCATGGAGCGCTGCCGTACCCGGCAATTTTTTCCGCACAGGGCAAAACAAAGGGGGAAAAAGAATGAAGGTAGGCATTTTGATTGCTGTATTGGTCTTTGAATTTTTATGTATAATCGCCGTGGGCTGGTACCTGAACCGGCAGCAAACCAGGCAGGACGGCTTTTTATTGGCCGGCCGCAGCCTCAACTGGCAGCTGTTGTCGATAACCTTGGCTTTAAGTATTCTGGGCACACCGCATATTTACGGGATGTTTGAAATGTCCTGGTTTATGGGGGCGGCGAGTTTATGGTTCGGCTTTGGCTGTTCCATCCTGTTGGTCGTAGTTTGCGTATTTACCGGCAGATGGGTCAGAAGGCTGAATGTATCCTCCATGCCGGAACTGATGCATTTGCTGTTCGGCGAAAAAATGCGGCTGATTCTGCCATCGGTCATGATCCCGATCATCTGGGCGGTAATGACCCTGGAACTACAAGGAATGGGCATATCCTTCGCCTTGATGACCGGCGTTACCGTTGAACAGGGCGTATACCTGGGAGCCGTTTTAGGCGTACTGTACGTATGTCTGTCCGGCCTGAATCAGGTTGTCTGGCTGAATATCATCAACGCGTTTATTAAATACGGCGGTCTGGCTGTGGCTACCGTTCTGCTGTCGGCAAGGCTGCCGGCCGGCTGGGACGGGGTATCCCGGTATTTCATCGACCAGGGAGAGCCCTGGATGCTAAGTATTTGGGGAACGCCGCAAATCCTGATCTCGTTTGGCATGAGCACGGTTATCGCCATTCTTGTCAATCACAGCCTCGGACAGCAGCTTATGCAGCCCTGCATGGCCGCCAAGGATGATCGCGTTGTGGCCAATTCCATGTGGGTAGCCGTTATTGTTAACGGCATGCTGGCGGTGTTTACCATTGCCATGGGTCTGGCGGCCAAGAGCATTCCGGAATTTCATGCGCTTGGGCCGAAAATGGCGGCGATATCGATGCTGCTGGAGTATTTGCCGAATTATGCGATTGCTCTGGTGCTGGCAGCTTTTTTCGGTTCCATGCTGTCCGGCTTCTCCATCATTGCCCTGGTAACCTCGACCCTGTTCACCAAAGACATTTATGCTTATACCAGCAGTAAGTGCATGTCGCCGGCACAAGAGAGCCGGGTGGCCCGCATAACCATTATCGTCTTCTGTATTCTGGCAACCGCGGTGGCGCCAATCCTGCCGCCGATTGTTACTGCCATCAACTGGCTGTTTTCCTGGCCGGCGCCCATTATGGTCATGTGCCTGATCGGCCTGTTCTGGAAGCGGTCGACGACGGCCGCCATTACCACCATGATTGCGGCCTGGATCGTTAATATGCTCTGGTCGTTTACCGGTCTGCCGGCCGCTATCGGCCTGGAAATGCTGACAACTGCCAATGTCTATGCAACCTTGAGTGTGTCGGTTGTGGTCGGGGTGGTAATGACTGCCTGGTGTGAAGGCAAACCCGGGATATTCAGGTCAGCCGGGCATTCGCCCAAACCGGAAAAGACGGCAGCGGTTGAGGCGTGATGCGGTTTTAGCATTAATATGAAGGGGAGGGTTTTGCATGCTGTTTTGGGACTTGTTCTTGACCAATATGGGAGTTATGATTTTTGTCTGCTTTGTGGGGCAATGCATTATTTGGTACCAAAATCGGAAATCAGGAGGAGTTCATTATGAATAACGGTCCGTTGCTGGAAACCAGCTGGATGGCTTCAATTGTGATCATGATGCTGGTATTTGGCGCGATAACTGCCTATCGGTCTTTTAAAAAGAAGTAAGTACATATTTATGACCTATAGCCGGAGCTAACGGCGCTAAGTTGACGTAATATTTTGTCCGACTATTCGGGACTATGATGAATTTTTCTAATTGTTGCGATTAAAAGAATGAATTTCCCCGGTTAAGTTTCCTATGATAACATCTTAAGTAAATTAAAACTACCGGGGGTGAGGTACAAATGGAAAGCAAAAACTTTGTCCGCAGGCTACAGAAAACGGATTAATCCGGCATTCGCCTTGAGCCGAACCGGCTTTTTGACTGCGGCATAGGAGTTTTAATTTCAGATTATTAAAAACATTAAAAATTAGATAATTATAAGGTGGGAATTTAATGAAAAAAAAGGTAGCGGCGTTATTGACTGCTTTGATGATTGGCACAGCAGCTAATTCTGTTTGTCTGGCCCTGGCCGGCTCGGATGTAATCATAACCGGAACCCTGGATGCCAGATACGGTACGGCCAAAGACCGCGGCATGTACTATTTCGGCAGCGATTATGACAAAAGTGGTTTTTATCACCGGGTAGATATTAATTTGATTGCCCCGGTTTCCAAAGATGTATCCTTTGTCGGTTCGGTGTTTGCCGGGTCGCATAATTCCGAAGGGACTAATAGATTTGACAATACCAGTGTTACTATGGCTATGCTGGTCGCGAAAAAAGGGAGCGCCGAATATCATGTCGGCCGGCTGGCCTTTCAGCAGGGCCTGGGCTTAACCGGGACCACGCCCTATTTTGACGGGGCGAGTATCGGGTTAAAAAATGACAAGCTATCAGCTACGTTTGCGGCCGGCAATGTACCTAACGTAACGTATACGCCGGAACTGGGGCCGGTTGCCAATAATCGCACTTACTATGGCGTGGATGCCGCCTACGCGGTTGATCAGGATAAAAAGGTCATAGCCACGCTGTGGCAGGATACCGATAAAGACTTATTGAATGCGTACAAAACCATAACTCTAGGCTACCAGCAGAAACTTAGCCAGGACTGGGTATTTGCCGGTGAATACGGCCGTAATGACTCTGAATTAGCCAATCTTAAAAATGGCGGAGCTGCCGCCGATGCTTTCTTCGCCCGGGTCAAATACCGGGGGGCCGATCCGGCCAAGGTCGGCTCTGACGGCGTGTCCTTAATGTATATAAAGGCTGATCCGTATTTTGATCCAAGCAGCAACAACCTACTTGAGACTACTCCCAATGGCTGGGCTTATCCGACCAATGGTTTCAACTTTGATAATTTCAAAGGCGTGGTGGTTTCTTACGAACGGACAGTATTCGATAATACCGTATTAAAGATCAACTACGCCCCGGCTAAGCGGGTTCGGGATATGAACGGAGTGCCCGACGACCGGAGCTATTTAACCGCCGACCTGAAATTATCCTTTTAACTGTCCAGCTAAAACAGCATAGCGGCTGAGGCCTCACCCTATAAAAGCAAAGCGTTGGATTCGCCAGCCGGTTGTGGGAATCCAACGTTTTCCATTTAGCTGTAGAAACAGCCGCTTTAGCTATAAGTGCCAGCCCGGAGGCTGCCGCCTAAGCTAGCGGTTGCGGCCGGCTTGCAATATGCTTGCAAGCTCCTGCAGAAACACCGGGACAGCAGGATTCGCGTGGGATTGTTTCCAAACAACAACCACCTCAAATTCAGTATCGTGGCCTGCGATTTCCAGAAAGCGGAGCTCCGGACCGGCATAGACCTCAATATGACGTGGCAAAACTGCGGCGCCAATCCCGGATTCGACCAATAGTAACGCGTTTTCGGGAAACGCGGCCAGCTTGGCAACCTGCGGGGCAAAGCCGCCGGCTGCGCACAGCGTCATAATTTGGTTATAAAGGCCGGGGGATTCCTCCGGGGCCAGAAAAATAAATTTTTCCGGGGAGAGGGCTGAAAGCGCAATTTTACCGGCGTTAGCTGCCGGGTGATCATGCCGCAGAACGACGGCCAGCGAATCGGTGTATAAAGTCTGCCAGCACAGGCCTGACATATTCAACAAATCAAACGAAAGCGTAAAGTAAATGTCAAAATCGCCGCGCTTTAGCGCGTTGGCAAGGGCACCCAGATTTAACTGGCTTAACTGTAAATCGACATTGGGATAGGTGCTGCGAAAGCGCGAGATTAATGCGGGGAAAAAGTTCTTCGCCGTCGCTCCCAGGAAGCCGATTTTAAGCTGACCGGCAAAGCCGGCCACGGCCAGACGGATTTTTTGGATGCCGGCTTCATAATGGGCGAGCATGGTTTTGGCTTCGCTCAGTACGGCTGCGCCGATCGGTGTGAGACGGACATTTTGCTTATTGCGCGCAAACAACTGCACGCCGAGTGAATATTCCAAATCGGCAATGTGGCGGCTGAGGACCGGTTGGGCGATAAAGAGCTCTTTGGCTGCCGTGCTGAAGTTTAAATGTTCTGCAAGGCATACGAATTCACGTAACAGCTGGATTTCCATGGCACACTCCTCTGATTTTAACCTATGGTAATAATATAAAATGATTATCTAAAGAGGGGAAGTACTTTGGCGAAAAAGCCGGACAGGAGGACGTAATACTTTTCTGGCATAAGCTTAGACGGACACGGTATTTCCCCCAGCAGACGGATTGCAGTATTATGAGGTTGAAAATACGAAGTTATTCTGGAAGGAGAGAAAAGGTATGGCGTTTGAAAGTACGCAATTTTCCGTTATTCTTTTTGGCCTGGAAAAAATCCTGAAGCTGACGGCATTGCGCTCTGCCACCTTTGCCGCGCGGCTTAAAGAGAAAAACTTAATTGCGCAAATTAAGCTGCGGGACAACTCGCAGGGCAGATATTTCATTTTTGCAGACGGCAAGATAACTTCCCGGGCGGGAATACATCATAACCCGGCTGTTGTTATGTCTTTTGAGGATGCCGAGACGGCAGTACGGTTAATGAAGCCGACCAAAACCCAACTGGAGTTTATCAGTGCCGCCAAACATTTTCAGATTGACATGCAGGGACCGGACGAGCTGACGCTTTGGTTTGCCGAGACCTTGAACATGACCATGAGTGTTGATCCGGAATACGGTGTGGATATGGGCGGCGGCGTAAAACGCTATACCAATAACACCAATGGCGGGCCTGTTTTCGTGTATGTCAAGGCCGGGAAAATCATCCGCATTACGCCGATCGATTTTGAGGAAGAGGATGCCGAACCCTGGGTGGTGCGGGCCAGAGGCAAAAGCTTCTCGCCGCCGAAGCGAACCACGGTGAATCCGCATACCTTGGCCTGGAAATCAATGATTTATTCGCCCAACCGGCTGCTGTACCCCATGAAACGGGTGGACTTTGATCCCCATGGCGAAAGGAATCCGCAAAACCGGGGCATATCCGGCTATGAGCGGATTAGCTGGGACGAAGCATTAAGCATTGTTGTCAGTGAAATTAAGCGGGTTAAAAAAGACCATGGTCCGGGCGCCATTATGAACGGCAGCGGTTCGCATCATACCTGGGGCGCGTTAGGCTACTGGCTAAGCGCCAGACTACGGTTTTTTAACTCCATCGGCTGGACGCCGGTGGTGCATAATCCCGACAGCTGGGAAGGCTGGTTCTGGGGCGCAACGCATCACTGGGGGCAAAGCGCCCGCAACGGTGGCTCGGAAACCTATAATCTGGTGGAAGATTGCCTGCAAAACTGTGAAATGGTTGTGTTTTGGTCCAGCGACCCGGAGTCCACCAGTGGCGTCTATGGGGCGCAGGAAGGGACAGTACGCCGGCAATGGCTGAAAGAGCTGGGCATTAAGCTTGTGCATATCGATCCGTATTTTAACCATACGGCCGGCCTGCTCGGCGGCAAATGGCTGGCGCCCAGACCGGGCACCGACAGCGCCATGGTCTTGGCAATCGCCTATGTTTGGATTACTGAGAACCTGTATGACAAAGCGTATGTGGCGGAACGCACGACGGGATTTGAAAAATGGCGGGACTACATTCTGGGAAAAGAGGACGGCATTGCCAAAACGCCGGAATGGCAGGAAGCGGAAACCGGCATTCCGGCCAAGGATATCCGCGCGCTGGCGCGGGAATGGGGCCGGAAGAAGACCTATCTGGCGGCCGGCGGGATCGTCGGTTTTGGCGGCGCCTGCCGGACTGCCAACGGCACTGACTGGGCCCGGGGCATGGTCTGTCTCATGGCGATGCAGGGCTTGGGCAAACCCGGCGTCAATATGGGCGGGATGCAGCAGGGAACGCCGGTCGATACCCGCTTCTACTTCCCCGGCTATGCCGAAGGCGGTTTATCGGGTGATATCTTTGGAACCGGCAACTTCCTGAACTTGTATCAGCGGATGCCCAATATTGTTACCATGAATACTGTCAATCAGGGCGTGCCGCGGCTTAAGATACCGGAAGCCATCATGGAAGGACAGTGCGAGGCCTATATTGCAGATGCCAAAACCATTGAAGGGCAGTTTTTCCCGCTTAAATACCCGTCCCCGGGTTATTCGCCGGTCAAGATGTATTATAAATATGGCGGCTCCCATATCGGCACAATGGTCGATACCAACCGCTATGTAAATATGTACCGTTCGGACGGGCTGGAGTTTGTTGTCAACCAGTCGATCTGGTTTGAAGGCGAAGCGCAGTTCGCCGATGTAATCTTGCCGGCCTGCACCAACTTTGAACGCTGGGATATCAGCGAATTCGCCAACTGCGGCGGTTATATCTATCATTCCTTTACCCAGGTTAACCACCGGGTGGCCGTGTTGCAGCACAAATGCATCGAGCCGCTGGGCGAGTCCAAATCCGATATCGAGATTTTTCTGGAATTATCCAAGCGACTGGGCCTGGGCTCGGTGTTCTCTGAAGGCTCTACTGAACTGGAATGGTGCAAGCGGCTGTTTGACGGGACCGACCTGCCTAACCGCATAGCCTGGAAAAAGTTTCTCAAGAAAGGCTACTATGTTATTCCGCCGCTGCCGGAAGACCGGCGGGACCCGGTGTCATTCCGCTGGTATGCGGAAGGGCGGCCCAAGGATACGCCGGAACCGTTTCCGGCTCCGGCCGACTATACGGGCGAATACCGCATGGGTTTGCAGACTCAGTCCGGCAAACTGGAATTTGAGTCCTCCAGCTTAAAGCGTTTTGACCCCAACGATCCCGAGCGGCCGCCGCTTATGAAATACAATCCGGCCTGGGAAGGGCCGCATGCTGCGGCCTTGTTCGCCAAATACCCGTTGCAGCTGATTTCGCCGCATCCGAAATTCACCTTTCATACGCAAAGTGACGGCAAAGACAGCGCCATTAATGACATTAAGGATCACCGGGTATGCATCAATGGCCATTATTACTGGATTATCCGGCTCAATCCCCGGGATGCCGCGGCCCGCGGCATTAAGGAAAATGATCTGGTCAAGGCCTATAATGACCGGGGGGCTGTTATCTGCGCAGCGCAGTTGACCGAACGCATTCCCCCGGGAACGGTCCACTCTTACGAATCGTCGGCGGTGTACCAACCGGTGGGTGAACCAGGCAAATCGCCGGATATCGGCGGCTGCATCAATCTGTTGACTCCCAGCCGGATGATGATTAAAAAATCTCATGCCATGGCCGCCAATTCCTGTCTGATTGAAATTGCCAAATGGGGCGGCGAGGAGAGTGTCTCATGAAAAAATGGCATTTAATCATTGATGTTGAGAAATGTGTGGATTGCAACAATTGTTTTTTAGCCTGTAAAGACGAACATGTTGACAATGACTGGCCGGGCTACACCCGGCCTCAGCCCCGGCATGGCCACCGCTGGATCAATATCATGCGGATGGAACGAGGGCAATACCCGCTTGTCGATGTGGCGTACCGGCCGACCACCTGCATGCATTGTGACGACGCTCCCTGCATCCGGGCGGCCAAGGGCAGCATTGCCAAACGGCCGGACGGAATTGTCATCATCGACCCGGTAAAGGCCGCCGGGCAGCAGGACCTGGTTAAGGCCTGCCCGTATCAGGCCATCTGGTGGAACCAGGAACAGGCCGCCCCGCAAAAATGCACCTTCTGTGCCCATCTTATCGATCAGGGCTGGAAAAAGCCGCGCTGTGCGCAGGCCTGTCCCACCGGCGCGCTGCGGGCGGAGTGCGTGGAAGACGCCGAACTGGGCCGTCTCTGCCAGGCTGAGAACCTGGAGGTATTGCGGCCGGAAGCCAATACGCGGCCCACCGTGTATTACAAAAACCTGCACCGCTTTAGCAAATGCTTTATTGGCGGCAGTGTGGCGGTGCAGCGGGAGGGGGTTGTCGACTGCGCGGCAGGTGCCAGCGTAACTTTGCTAAAGGGGCAGGAAACACTGGCGGCAGCGGTTACCGATAATTTTGGCGATTTTAAATTTGACCGGCTGGCGGCCAACAGCGGCCGTTACACAGTTCAGGTTCGACTGGCAGGTTTTTCCCAGACCGAGGTTGCCGTTGAATTGGCTACAAGTAAAAACATTGGCACAATTTTATTAACTTAACAGGTTATTAGAATTCGTCCTGAATGTGACTGTTATAGTTGGGGAATTGGCATGGCATAATGTTTGCTTAACTATATTATTATATTATATAGAGAGACAGGGGA
>JAEZQV010000137.1 GCA_023441125.1 Bacillota bacterium | reverse complement strand
TTAGAAAAACCCGAAAAAATAAGAATGGCTTGTCGCTGATAAACTAAAAGGGCCGGCTCATTAATTTGTTCTGAGCCGGCACTTCATTGTGACCAAAGCAGATTATATAGCTCATCATAGATGAGTAGCATCTTGTTGTTTTCTATTATACAAGAACAATCCGACTTCTGCAATAGACAAATATTTTTTTCTGTTACAAAATCGTAAAAAATATTTTGTTTTTGTAATTATCTTTGCAGGATTCTGTCATTTTCTGTTGAAATCAATCAACACATTAATCATCAATGATGAGTGGCAATGTCGCCAATAACCGGGGCATTGCCACTTTTATTGACAAATTACCATTCACATTGATTTAATTTAATACTTACTCAGAGCAGAGTAGATGGGAGATAGCTCCTATCTACTTTATTTTTCTAATTAAGGAGGTGCCTTATGAAAAAAAATTGCCGGTAACAAAGTGCTTCGGCCGTTATTTCTCTCCGCCAATGAACCTGCTTCCCAAACCCCTAACCAATTGAAGGAGGATATATGATGACAGTAGAATTGACGTCTGCGCACTGGTTGTTTCTGTTTTGGGTCGGAGTGGTAATCGCAGTAATGGGTTTGCGCAAAGATCCGCTTATTCCCTGCATCCTTGGCTTACTCTCGGTAGGCTGGCTTTTTAAACATAGTTTTATCAGCGGTGTCAGCACCGTTTTTAATGCCTTACTTGTTGCCGGCAACGAATTTTGGGGAATCATCGTCGTCATCTCCCTTATTGTCGCATTGTCAAAATTGCTTAATGACACCGGCGCAGACTATTTAGTTATGCGACCGACCGCCCGGCTAATGATTAACCCTGATATCGCTTTCTGGACAATCGGCATCGCCATGCTGCTGGCATCCTGGTTTTTCTGGCCATCGCCGGCAACGGCACTGATCGGCGCGATCATGGTCCCGGTTGCGGTTCGGGCCGGCCTGCCGGCTATGGGTGCCGCTGTGGCGATGAATCTTTTCGGGCACGGCCTTGCTCTTTCTACCGATTATGTCATTCAGGGCGCCCCTACTATTACTGCCAAAGCTGCCGGCTTTGCCGATCCGTTACCGGTAATAGCAGCCAGTATCCCGCTGGCCGTGACGATGGGTCTGGTCACTACCATTACCGCCTACATCATACTTAAAAGAGATATGGCCCGCAATCCGGCAAAGATTATTGCTGAACAGGCCGCGCTCTGTCCCCGGGATGCCGAACGGCAGTTAAATTGGGTTTCCCGGTTGCTGGCCGCTGTCACACCACTGGCATTCGCCTTGGATGTTCTGGCTATGTGGGTATTTAAACTGCGGGGCGGAGACGCGACCGCTTTGCTGGGAGCTACCGCCGTATTGATTTTGGCGCTGGGCACACTGCTGGAGCATGGGTGGGAAGGTTTTGAAAAAATTACCGACTATATCCGGGATGGCTTCATGTTTGGCATAAAGATTTTTGCTCCTGTCATCATTATCGGCGGATTCTTTTTCCTCGGTAAAGGTGAACTGGCCAAAACGATTCTCGACGCCAAAGCCGCAACCGGCTTCCTCGAAGACTTTGGCATTGCCCTGTCACAGGCCATTCCCCTCAATAAAGGCTTTGTAGCCATAGTCAGTTTAGCTACAGGCATTGTAGTCGGCCTTGACGGCTCCGGCTTCTCCCCGTTGCCGCTGGTGGGATCGGTAGCCGCTACCTTTGACAAAGCGATTGCCATTGACAAGGCGACCCTGGCGGCGCTGGGCCAGATCGCCGGCGTGTGGACGGGTGGCGGTACTATCATTCCGTGGGGCTTGATTCCGGTGGCGGCAATTACCGGCGTTAACCCTATTGACTTGGCGCGAAAAAACTTTATTCCCGTCGTATTGGGTTTTGCTGCCACCACCATCGTCGCTATCTGTTTAATGTAGACCGCTGCTACCTGCATTACGCCAAGAGACTGCCGGCAGAACCATTTTGCCGGCAGTCTCTTGCGTACATCATCTGTCGTTCCTTTGGGCCAAAGAGCCACCAAACTAACTTGAATTGGTAAAAAGGAGTTAGCTTAGTCCATCTAGAACTAATATGTCGATTTAGAATGTTCCCTGGGAGGAAAGCCTGTGTTAAGTGACAGAGAGAAGTTGGAGTATGATATCCTTTCCATAATTTATGAATCGAACGGACGGCCTATGGGCTGTGGCTCCATTGCCATCAAGCTGCAAGCTTTAGGGTACTCTTTGAGCGAAGCAACGATAGGTAGAATGTTGCGGGATTTAGATATTGCCGCTTTAACTGAAAAAGCCGGTTTTCAGGGGCGAAAACTGTCGAGCGCCGGCGGTAACCGGCTGTACGAACTGGCAAGCAAAGAACGCCGTCTCAAACAGGGCGAGGAATTGCTGGCCGCCATTCAGGGACATACCCGTGAACAGCTGCTGGAGGTGCTAATTGCCCGCCGGGCTATTGAAGGTGAACTTGCGTATCTCGCTGCGCAGAACGCCACCCCTGACAATATCCTGGCCTTAGAGACTGCCTTGTCCCGCCAGCGCGCTGCAGCCGCTTCGCAGGAAACCGCTGCCGCCGAAGATGTGATATTTCATAACCTGATTGTCGCTATCGCTAAAAACCGGGTACTGGCCGCCGCGATCAATCTCATCCGCCAGGATACCCATCTTTCACCGGTACTGCAGCATATCCGGCTGCATGTTCACAGCCTGGTTTATGTAGACCATCAGAACATTGTAGATAGCATAAAAAGCAGAAACGGTGATACAGCCCGGGCCGCCATGGTTGCTCATATCAACAATCTTATCAGTGACGTGGAAAAATACTGGCGGCTCCAGCAGGATAAATAATTAGCAGGGTAAAAAAGCCGGCCCACCATGTACCTTGTACAGTTGAGGCCGGCTGCTTTGTGTCGCTTGACTTTTATTTAGCAATAACTTCATTGATCCGGTCGATTAACTCCTGTTTATCGACGTCATTGGCGGTAGGAGTCATAATTAACTGATCACCGATGTAAATAGCGCCATTGTCTCCCATATAGGCAGTGCCAAGGGCATTCTTGTGGTACAGGCTGGCAAGATTGCCGGCGATTAAATAGGCTCTTTCCTCGCCTGAAAGACTATTGGTTTTAGCAGGTGTTACGACATCTTCGCCGTTAATTTGCACAGTTTTATCATTTTTAACCGTGACATGGCTATTGCTGTAATCGGTCAGCCGTTTGGCAAAATTTTTGACGCGGTCGGAGGTTTTGGGATGATTGTTGGGGCTAACAGCCCGGCTCAAGCCTTCATGCCACAACTCACCGACCTGAGTACGAAGCTTAACCATGGCGGCTGCCCCGCCGCCGGGATTATAGCCGGCGGCAACGGCATTGTCAAAGCCGGCATTGTCTGCGTTCCATTCCTGCTGCATGGTAATTACTTCGTTGGCGACATAATTAGCTGCTGCCGTACCGAGCACGCCGCTGGTCAGATTGGAATTGTTCTGCAGATATAAATCGACAACCAGGCTGAGGCCCATTACCTTTTTCGTCCCCTCAACAGGGTCTTTATGCTCACCATGGCTCATCTCATGTCCCATTACTGCTGCCAATTCATCCTCGTCCAGGATCTCAACCGTTCCCCGGTTAACGGCAATAACCCGCCCCAACGTACAAAACGCGTTAAATTTTTTATCGGGAGTTATGTATACAGCATAGTGGCCTTTAATAAGTCCGTTGGCCATTAACCGGCGGGCTATATTATTAACATACGCATTCATCTCGTCATTTTCATAGACGCCGGTCTGCTTTTGTGTTTGCTTCAGCAAATCGGCCTGATGATGATCATTCAGGTTGTTCAATTGACCGTTTATGTAGGCAAACGCCGCAGCACTATAGAGTAATGTCTGACCCAGTGAAGCCGCTTCTACCCGGATACTGCCCGCCGCGGCTGGCGCCATGAGAATGAACCCTGTCAGGAAAATGCTTACGATTCCTCTTAACAATCGGTTTTGCACAGTCTTGCCTCCTATACCGGCCTGCTTTATTGTATTATTCGCTAACTCAATTCCGTTGAAAACAAAAAACAGTTCTGCCCTTCACCCGATATGTTATGACTATTTCTATTTACAGGCGACTAAGTCCTGCAATATATTTACATAAATATTTTTTTGCTGTTAGATTACCGATAATTTTCCTTTTCGTCTATAACGCTGGATTTTGCTTATACTATTTACGCAGAAGGCATGATCATGCTAGTTTCTCTTGTCTTCTACCGTGAACTCTACGGTTCGTTTATTGTTAGTATCGGCAAAATACCTTACACTTAATTTCGGAGGTGACGCTAATGGATTGCAATAAAATCGGCAAATTGATATATAATCTGCGCAAAGAAAGAGCGATGACGCAAAAGCAGCTAGCCGACCAAATGAATATCAGTGACAAAGCGATCAGCAAATGGGAGCGTGGCCTTGGCTGCCCGGATGTCTCCTTACTCCCGGAACTGTCCCAACTACTTGGAGTCAATATTGAAGAAATTCTTGCAGGTAAAATTGAACTAAACGAAACTATTGGAGGAAATATGAAAAAGCTTAAATTTTATGTGTGTCCGCAGTGTAACAATCTTATGACAGCGACAGGTGACGCCAATATTTCCTGTTGCGGCAAGAGACTGGAAGCGTTATCTGCCGCCAAGGCAGATGAAAACCATGTGCTGAACATTGAGCCGGTCGAAGATGAACTGTATGTTTCCTCACCTCATGAAATGAAAAAAGAGCATTATATATCTTTTGTTGCCTACGTCACAGGCGATAGAGCGTATATTGTCAAACAGTATCCGGAATGGAATATGCAGTTCCGTTTTCATAAGTCCGGACATGGCCAATTGTATTTTTATTGTTCAGATCATGGACTGTTTTATCAATTGATTTAAGATAAAAAAGAGGCAGAGGAAGCATGCGCTTGCTCTGTCTCCTGTTTTTTTATACCAGCCTTTGTAACCCTGTTGAACCAATCTCAAAGTCTTTACTTTTGCTCGCTAGAATCCTCTGTAATCCGGCTTGGCTCCGGATTTTTCGTCATCAAAAGGAAACAAAAGAACCGTCCCCACGTTTCCAGTAAAGAAGGATTTCATATAACCGTATGGAAGAATATAAGAAAACACAGGGCAAGCAAGATTCCTGCGGAAATACTCACCGCAAGTGGTGCAGCAGCTTCTTGCGAGCTATTGAATTCTAGTACTTTACGGTAACCCAACCGGTAAGCAAGGAACGCATAGATAATGCTAATCATGTACACTATTAAATAGAAAAAAGGAGCGATCTTATGAATTATCAACAACTGCTGGAAAATGCGCGAACCCGTATCGGCAGCTACTGCAAGGCATGTAATGTCTGCAACGGCATTGTCTGTAGAAACAGTATTCCTGGACCAGGGGCGAAAGGCGTGGGCGACAACGCCATCCGCAATTATCAGAAGTGGCAGGAAATTCGCGTTAATATGGATACACTCTGTGAAAACAGGCCGGTGGATACAACATTAGAATTATTCGGCCAGACGTTTACATATCCGTTCTTTGCAGGCCCTGTCGGTGCGGTAAATATGCACTACAGTGACGCCTTTAACGATATGACATATAATGATATTCTGGTTTCCGCCTGCAGGGAGAATGGAATCGCCGCATTTACCGGGGACGGTACCAATCCGCAGGTTATGGTGAGTGCCACTCAGGCCATAGCCAAGGTGAACGGTATTGGCATTCCTACGATTAAACCCTGGAATCTGGATATAATTAAAGAGAAAATAACATTGGTACAGCAAGCAGGCGCTTTTGCTGTTGCCATGGACATCGATGCAGCCGGCTTGCCTTTCTTAAAAAACATGACACCTCCGGCCGGCAGCAAATCAGTCGATGAACTGCGCCGCATTGCGGAAATTGCCGGTATGCCGTTTATTGTAAAAGGAATTATGAGTATCAAGAGCGCCTTGAAGGCCAAAGCCGCCGGCGCAAAAGCAATTGTTGTTTCCAACCATGGCGGCCGGGTGCTGGATCAGTGTCCGTCCAGCGCAGAAGTACTGCCGGAAATTGCCGAGGCCGTCGGCAGTGAAATGAAAATTCTGGTGGATGGCGGTATCCGCTCCGGTACCGATATTTTCAAAGCGCTGGCGCTTGGCGCAGACGGCGTTCTCATCTGTCGTCCGTTTGTAACCGCTGTTTATGGCGGCGAACAAGCAGGCGTCCGGCTCTATATTGAAAAACTGGCTGAAGAATTGAAGGATACGATGGCTATGTGCGGGGCGTTTAGCCTGAACGAAATAACAAAGGATATGGTACGCAGATAAGCCTGGCGTTAGAACGCTAGCTATTTTTCAGTACCCATGCCGCTTAGTTCGGCTTCATTGGCTTTAGCATAAAATATTGAGATGAAGGTCCATGATTTTAGCT
This sequence comes from Bacillota bacterium, assembly GCA_023441125.1. The sequence goes on along the minus strand of JAEZQV010000137.1, from coordinate 1,523 downwards.
CCAAGAACTTGTGTCAACCGCTACTGACCGGCTATCACCAGCTGCTCATGTTCACATACCCTGCGCAAAAAGCTTAGCGGCATATTTCCCGCCCGCAGGTAGGTGCTGTGAAATACTTTGTCAAGTTCCAGACCTTCGAGCCTGCCTTGTTGGGCTTTTATCATGTCCGCCTTTAACTCCCAAACCAGTTTATTGCCAGTCAGGTAGCACAAAGGATAGCCTCGTTCCTGCGAATACCAATTGAGTTCAGCCTGAACCCGGCCGGGAACATAACCGGTAACCTTTTGCAGGAGCCTGCCGGCATTCTCGAAAGGATCCTCGGAAGCTAGGTCTACTTCGATGCCTATATCAAGATACCGGACATCCCCGGTCATGAAATACAGATCAATCGCTACCCGGGCACCCAGTCGGGAAATATCTCTTTTGGCAATAAAGCGGGCTTCATCGGTCAAGTCGCCCATATAGCCGATATCCAGCATATAGTCTTCCAGCATGGTAGTCCAGCCTTCAGCATACTCAAGAGCATCAACGTGCCGGCGAACAATCGACGGGTGCTTGGCGGCAGTGGCAAATTGCAGGTGGTGTCCGGGAATTCCCTCATGAATCATCATCGAAGGAATAGAAAGCTCAGTATGTTCATCCAGCAGTTCTTCACTTAAGGTCAAATAAATCATACTTCGTTTTATTCCCGGCCGGAAAGGCGGCGGGGAAACCATGGCCCCGGCCGGAATTGAGGGGGCCATAAAGGCCGGCGTCTGCATGATCAGCATATCTTGCTCTGGAAATATGGGAAATAGCTTTCTTGCCTCAAGATAGGTGAGAATTTTATTCTTTTCCTCTTTATACCTGGCAATAATATCAGCGAAAGAATTAGTCGCCAGCTTTACCCGGTACTGCTGATTTAAAAAAGCCTGCAGTGCCTCAACCGTCGTATTCTCCTGGAGCCCGTATTTACTGGCCAGCTTGCTGCGCAGTTGTTCCAATTCCGCTGCCGTGTCCCGCAGAAACTCCGTCGCCATGGCATGCAGTTCTGCCAGTGATTTATCGATCCCCCGGAGCTGTATTAATTTTCTTGCCTGGTCTTCGCCAATAAAAAAATTGGCTGTCGTCGGCAGCGCTTTTAGCTTTTCGGTGTATTGCAGCAAGGCCGCCTCCGCCTGCCTGCGGGCAGCTGCCAGCTGTTCGATAGCAGGAAACTTTTCGGCTGCGGCCCAGTCGTGGATGGTTTGAAACAACTCGGGCAACCCTGCCACCTTTTCAAGATCAATCGCTACCCAGCGCGCCACCGGGGTATCCAGCCGTTGCAACAACTGAGCCAGATACATAGGGACCTTCGCCAGGCGGGCGGTGATATTTTGCAGTCTTTCCTGCGCCGGGCGGGGATCATTGATAAACATTAGAAACAGCCCGTCACTAATGTCATCCCCGGCGGTCGGCATCTGCGCGAGAGCGGTTTTGCCGTTAAATGTGTAGGTATTTTGAAAGAGATCAAATTCTACAGCCAACGCGGCTAAATCCAAATC
>JAEZQV010000100.1 GCA_023441125.1 Bacillota bacterium | reverse complement strand
CGCCCGCACAGCCCATCCTCACCGGCGTGCGGATTCACCGCGGCCACGGCGATGCGCGGCTTGGCAACCCCCGCCCGCCGCAAGGTTTGATTGGCAACACGGATGGCTGTCAAAATATTTTCAATATTGATTAGCGAACAAACCTTACTGAGCGGAACGTGACTGGTGACACGCGATGTCCACAGTTTATTTAAAACATTCATTTCACTGCACGGTCCTGTCCATCCTAAATAGTGGGCCAGCAACTTCTGCTCATCTTCAAAATCATAGCCCCCGTACTGGAAAGCGGCCTTATGCAGGGGAGCATAAACAAAGCCATCCAATGCCCCCCGCTTCATCAGACCTGCGGCTGCAACCAGCATATCACCCGTAACCTTGCCGGATAATTTGTCAATTTGTCCGAGCGTTATCTGGGCTGGGTCCAAATTTTTTTGATCCAATAAAGGCAGACCCTCATCCCAGCTGGCCTGAGAAATATCATCAATCACAGCTACCGGAAAATCTACCTTGGCAATCTTTTTGCCAAGCTCCAGCACCCGCAAATCGCCAATCAGGACAGGCCGGCAATAAGGCGCCAGTCTGTTTGCGCTACATAGTTTGGCGACAATTTCCGGACCAATGCCGGTCGCGTCGCCTAACAAAACTCCCAATAGAGGTTTCACTAGTAAAATTCCTCCTCGCTCACATTTCTGTTGGTTTGCCCGGGCAAACAACATAAATCGCAATATTCATGCCAATATTTAAAAATGATTGAATAATATGAAAAAACCGGCCCTAAAGCCGGTTTTTTTCACGATTTTCTTTTGACTAACCACGCGTCTTCATTTGTTAACTTTGTTTATTTTGTTAACTTTGTTCACTGTGAGCTATCATTGTTACATTGTTTTAAACGTTTCCACAGCGTGGTGCGGCTGATACCCAGCTGAGTTGCCGCTTTACCGTAATGATAATTTGTTGCTTCCAGGGCCTTCATAACACAATCCCGGTCTAGACCGCCGCCCCTGCCCGGTAAAGCATTTTGGCGTGAAACTCTGGCGCGTGGCAACATAGCTTCGATATCCTGCGCGCCAATGGTGTGCTTCTTTATTAACACCACCAGGCGCTCGGCGATATTTTTCAGTTCGCGGACATTACCCGGCCATGCGTAGGCCAGCAAGGCAGCCTGGGCCTGTTTGTCCAGCAGTTTGCCCTCCCTGTTAAATTTAAGGCAGTATAGCCTGATAAAATGATTCATAAGCAAAATAATGTCTTCCCGTCGTTCGCGCAAAGGCGGCACCATCAGTTTCAATATATCCAGGCGGTAATACAAATCCGCGCGGAAGCTGCCCTTTTCCATGCGTTCATACAGATCTTTATTGGTGGCCGCAATAATCCGAACATCGATGGGAATAACCCGGTCATCACCCAGCCGCATAATTTCTCTTTCCTGCAGCACTCTTAACAGCCGGCCCTGCAGCGGGGGTGAAATTTCCGCTATTTCATCGAGAAAAATGGTGCCGCGATGAGCCAGTTCAAAGAGTCCGACTTTGCCGCCGCGCGCCGCCCCGGTAAAGGCGCCGGCCGAATAGCCAAACAGCTCGCTTTCCAGCAAGGTTTCCGGCAAGGCCGCGCAGTTTATAGCTACAAATGGCGCCTGGCAACGACTGCTGCCATTATGAATGCTTTGCGCAAATACTTCTTTGCCGGAACCGGTTTCGCCCAGGATAAGCACATTGGAATTGACCGTACTAAATTCACGGGCAATTGTAATAGCCTCTTTAAGCGCCTTGCTGCTGCCGACAATGCCATCAAACTTTGCTTTGGCTACATGCCCGCGGTTATATATTTTCTCCCTTATTTTACTCTCAAGCTCTTGAATTGACGAAACCGGTCTAAAGGCGGCAATCGCCCCAACCGGCTCGCCGGAAATAATGATAGGGATTTTTTTAATAGCGATCTGCTGGTTATTTACTGTCTGCAAATCCCCTATCTCGGATTCGCCGGACGTTAGCACCCTACTTAATGCCAACTGCGGCCATGCTGCGGTAATGTCACCGCCAATGGCCTCATCGCGCAGATTGGTTATCTGAATTGCCGCCGCATTCATTAAATTTATCTTGCCTGCCCGTCCACGGCAATAATTCCTTCATCCGCATAATCGAGTATAGTCCGGAATTGTTCCGCCCGTTCCTGTTCCCGGCGTCTGACCGCAACTACCCTTTTGGCTTCACGCAACGCGGAATAAATCGCTTCCCGCCCGGACTCGATAAATAAGCTGTTCATGCCCAGTTGCCGGGCAATGCCGCAGGACATCGCCCCGCCAATAATTGTATTGATGTTCTGGTCTTTAAGTTTGGCTAAACTTGGTTTGGCATCGCCTTCATCATTTACTTCAATGGTCTCTAGCGCAACTTCCATGATACTCTCAATACTTTTTACCCCGTAGATCATCTCCCGGGAGCCTACAACCCCAAATGTTCTTACTTTAAACAATTCCAGGCAGCTTTTTACAGCCCGCAAAATATCATAACCGGTCACAGGCAGGTCGATAACCGGTATATCCGGCAACTTACGCCGTAAGGCAACGGCAGTAACTCCCCGGGCAATAATAACATCTGATTTTATTTCCCGATGAATAATCGGCTGAACGCCTACATTCATGATTGTTTCATATTCCCACTCACCATCCGTTTGTTCCCTGATTGTGCTTTGGATCAATCCGGCAATGCTCGGGTAGGGTATGATAAAGGAAATTTTCGCCATGGTGTCTCCTCAGTCAAGCAATGTTGCAATTTCGTAAATATTTTGATTGTTATTATAATTATAACGCATCAAACTAAAATAACGAATACTTTTAATGGTTCTTAGAATCGACTGCTGTATTTGAATATAGCGTCCCGGCATCGCCGGTTGAATTTGGGTCATTGTTAAGCGGCGGAAAACGGCTGTAGTCAAGCCGGTAATCATCCCAGTCCAAATATTGATCATCAGGATTCAGGTACATGGAATAGTCAACAATATGCAGCGGATAAGACAAATCCAGGGTTTGGCTTTTTTCATTCCAAACAGCAGCCGTATTATATAGCTCACCCAGCTCACTTATTGGCAGGAAGGGCTGTCCTGCCAGCGCTATGACCGGCGCGGGCTTGCCCTGAACAAGCAAAGTTCCTGTTTGCGCATACCACTGTACACGTTCCCCCATGGTTGCAGCTAAGGTCAGGGCCGGCACGACAAAATCATTATTTATGCAATAAATATCACCGGTTAGCAACTGCCCCTCCCATTTAGCAACAGGCAGCACTAACTCCAGGCAATTTTCGCTGGTATTCCATACCTCTCGGCCGCCAAACAAGGCCGGCAAATACTCCATTTCGACATAGACTGTGCTGCCGAGTTTCCTGCCGGGAACAGTCTGATTTTGCCGGGTCAGGGTTTGCTTATCCGGGTCCCAGCACACCGTGGTATCTAAACTGTCGGCAAGGGCCATAACCGGCACCAGTTTTTTTCCCTGCCACTCCAGCACGCGCTCCGGCCGCTGTAGGCCGTTGATTTTAAGATTGTGCAGCTGCGCAAATACCGTTTGCCGGGAAGAACCAGCCTGAATTACCCCTTGCAAAAATGAATCATCGACCAGTCCGTCGAGACCGGCCTGCACCAGCAATTGTTTAACATGCGCCAGCGTCACGTTCTGTCTGCTATAAACATCGGGGTAAACGCCGATACTCGCTTCGCCTTTGGCATTCACCCGCACTTTAACCCGCTCGTATTCAATAGTAACCGGCGTGCTGTAATCAATCAGTGCAAATAACTCTTCCACATTTTCCTCCTGCAGCCGGATACAGCCATTCGATATGGCCAAACCAATTGACCAGGGGGCATTGGTGCCGTGAATTCCATACAAGGGGGCAAAACCCAGCCACCGGTAACCCAGAGGGTTGTCGGGTCCGGAGGGAACGACATAGCCCTTGCCGGGAGGATACCAGTCCGGGTCGATCTCTTTTTCAAATACGGAATAGCTGCCGGTAGGAGTTGGTGTATCCGGTTTGCCAATGGCCACCGGATATTCTTTAAGCAAAGTGTCGCCCTGGTAGAACTCCAGGGTGCGGCTGGGTAGGTTGACAAGAATTTGTGCTAAAGCCGGCTGTGCCTCTGCCTGTACACCAACCGGTTGAATCAGCATTACAAACCAAAGCGTTACCATCCAGAACCACTTGCCCATGCTGCCATCCCCTTTCCTGACAATTGCCTAAGACAATAACATATATGACCGGAAGGGTTCAGGTATGCTGTTTTTCTGCATAGCCGGTGCTACAGGCAAGCGAATTGGCCACCCGCAGCGGATGGCCAACACCGATTTGCGCAAATAAAACCATATGGGCTGGATTATTTAGCATTTACTCTCTGTTTAACTTCCTGCCGGACCGACCAAAATAAACAATTCTCCTGCGAAGGGATAAAGTGATTCCCGGTTTGCTCATAATTTACTGCATAGCACCCACCGGTGCATGGCTGAGAGCACTGCTGGCAGGTCATTGGCGGCTGACTGCCCGCTTCCCGGAAAATGGCTAATTTCTGTTCGTCAAGGCCAGAATGTACATTCCCCACAATATATTTACCTTTAGCAGCGGTTAAGCCCAGCAGCTTGGAGCAGGGACTAACATCACCGTTAGGCGCGACAGCCAGCGAGGTAAAACCGGCACGGCAACCCCAGCCGTTATCCTGCTGTTCGTTGCTGTCGTCCTGCTCAAAATCCTCAATAAATATGGCGGCTCCCCTTTGTTTCCAAGCAAAATAATCCTGTTGAATTTGCAGCAGATTATCGCCATACTGCCGCACCTGCTCCCGGCTCCAGCAGTTGCTGCCCTGGGCCGGCCCAATAATAAACTGATTTATTCCGAGCTTTACCAGTTGGCAGAAATCTTCCCGCATGGTTATAGCGGCGGCCGGGCTGACGGTCATTCTTGCGCCCAGCCAGGGTTGATAGGCCTTAACCAGCGGTATTACAGCGGCGATTGTTTGCCAGGTGCCCTCGCCGCTCTTGGTCCGGCGATAGCGGTCGTGAGTTTCCGGACCGCCATCCAAGCTCAGCAGCATATTGATTTGATGCCGGGCAAAAAATTGCAAAATCTCTTCAGTGATTAATGTCCCGTTGGTGGTTAAAGCCCATTCAACTTTTACCCCCTGGGCTTGTGCTTTTTCCAGGGCATAAGGAACAATCTGCCGGATTAAAGCAAACTCCAGTAAGGGTTCACCGCCGAACAAGGTGATGACTACCGTCGGATAAGGCCGCTCCAATAATATATCAATGGCTTTTTGAGCGGTAGCCAGGCTCATTCTGTCCTGCGGGCTTTTATTATGAACAAAACAGTATTCACAGGTTAAATTACAGTTAAAAGTCAGGTTTAACTCCAAGGCAGCCAGCTCAGGCTGGCTGTTGATTACTTTTTGCTCAACAAGCAGGGCAAGCTTTGCGGCCTCTGCCGGTTTAACGCTGAACTGCCGGACCAAGCTTGCCGCAAGAACCTGGGGAGAGTACCCTGAATTGTTTTTAGCGTACTCCCCGAC
>JAEZQV010000093.1 GCA_023441125.1 Bacillota bacterium | reverse complement strand
AGGTAATGCAGGTTTCACCGGCAGCCAGCATGCCCTGGTGGGTTCCCAGACAGGCGGCGCAGCCTGGAGTAACAAAGGTTGCCCCGGCCTCAACCAGCGTCTGAATATACCCTTTGGCCATGGCTTCCAGGAAAACTGCTTTCGAAGCCGGCACTACCACCAAGCGGGTGTGCGGATGATTCTTCTTGCCGGCCAGGATTTTGGCCGCTATTGCCAGATCGGGCACCCGTCCGCCGGTACAGGACCCTAAATAGGCCTGGTCAATGGGTCTGCCGATAAATTCGCTGACAGCACCGACATGATCCACACTAAACGGCGCCGCCAACTGCGGCTTGAGGTGTGATACGTCAAAATTCAGTTCTGCCGCATACTGATAAGCAGGATCGGTGGTAAATATCTCATACTCCCGGGTTACTTTTTCTTTCAGGTGGGCCATAGTAATTTCATCCGGCTGGATATAACTGGTTTTGGCGCCCATTTCGGTAGTCATGTTGCACATGGCCATGCGCTCGGAAATGCTTAGCTGCTTAAGCACAGGACCGGTAAACTCCACTGCTTTGTATACGGCATAGTCGGCGCCAACCTTACCGATGATATGCAAAATAATGTCCTTGGCATAAACGCCCTTGGGAATTTCGCCTGCCAGATTGATGCGGATAATTTCCGGTATTCTAAACCACAATTTACCGGTAATCATGATGGTCGCCAAATCAGTGGCCCCCACCCCGGTGCCAAAGGCGCCGAACGCGCCATGGGTCGTCGTGTGGGAATCGGTAACCACCAGTAGTTCCCCCGGGTAAGACAGGCCCTTGTCGGCCAATACCTGATGACATACGCCCTCATTGATGTCCATCAGTAAGCCGATACCCTGCTCTCGACAAAATTCACGGAACTGTTTTTGATTGTCGGCCTGAACAATAGTCGAAGGCGGCGCATAATGGTCCATGAACATAATTACCTTATCCGGATCATACACTTTTGTGCCGCCCATTTCAAAAAAGGAGCGTACCGTCTGCAGATACAGGTCGTTGATACCGGCCAGATCCACCGTGCAGTTTACAATTTCACCGGTGACTACCGTTTGCTGCCCGGCCTTTTTGGCTAACAGTTTTTCAATGGCATGCATGATAAACCTCCTACTATATATTTTTTACCCCCACGCTCCAAATTTAACGGGGAGAAACCATCGATTGGGGATTCATATGCCGGTCATACTCTGCCTCGGTAACCCAGCCGGTGGCTAAAGCCGCCTCTTTCAGCGGGCAGCCCGCGCGCATCGCTGTTTTGATGATGTGTGTGGCTTTGTCTTAGCCGAGCAGCGGTACGAAGCCGTACTGGCCACGAAATAATTGATGCCCCCGTTGTCAATGCCATGCTGGCCCAGCCAAGCGGAGGCATTGCTGCAGCCGCAGGCCTGCTGCCGGCCGAAGCAGAGGCAATCCGGCAGGCGCTCGTCCAAACCAAAGGCCGCTATGCGGCGGCAGCCAAAGTTCTGGGCATCAGCAGATCCACCCTCTGGCGCAAGCTGAAACGGCTGGGGCTGAAATAACAGGCCGACTCACCACGCATAAGGATAATAAGGATACATTGCGTCCAGAAGCTATAACCTGCAAACAGCCCTTTCCGTTAACCGCAGCGCCTCATGGCTCATTGACTTGCATAACGGCGCTCGTGCCGCTTTTTTGATGATTGACCAGCATAATGCCGCTTAAAATCAGCGCCATGCCGACTGCAGTATTCCAGTACATTGGTTCTTTAAGTAAAACAACACCTGACAACACCCCAATGGCGGGAATAGCCAGCACCGAAATGGATGCCTTGGAGGCCTCGGTATTGGCCAAAATGTAGCTCCAGAGAAAGTAGGCCAGGGCGGAAGCCAGTACGCCATTGTACAGCAGGCAGCCGGCTGCCTGCCACCCCCACTGGCTACTGCCATGCGCAAATAAACCGGCATAGACCGTCAGGGCAACTGTCCCCGCCGCCATCTGCCAGGTTGTGTATTGCAGCATATCACAATGCTGTAATTTCAGTTTGATAAGAATGCTGGAAAATGCCCAGGCCACAGCGCCGGCAACGGTTAATAAGATGGCCCAGCCTACCCCGCCGCCGCTTATATTCAACAAGGTAACCAGTCCAGCCATGCTCAAAGCAATTCCCGCTAATTTGCGTCTGGTTAATCTTTCACCCAGGAGAAAATGGGCCATCAGCGCTACCCACAGCGGCATACTGTAGGTTAAAACAGCGGCAAAACCAGCACCTACATACTGCATCCCCACTTGAACGGCGACGTTAAAAAAGGCGATTTGCAAAATGCCGCTCAAGATGATCCATGGCCAGTCCTGCCGTGCCGGCACGGGCATTCTCTTAAGATAGGCCAGGAATAGTAATACCGCAGTGCCTAAAATAAAACGATATGTAACGAATAGTACAGGGGGGAAAAACTGATTGGCCTGTTTCATCACCACCCAGTTAAAGCCCCAGATTATGCACAATATTGACAATGCCTTATTCATAAGCAGCACCTCCCGGTATTATCTTAAAAATTCTCGCTTGCCTCGGCCGGCAGCTTCTCTTTCTGCGGGACGCTTAACAGTACTATGCCAATAATAAAGGTGGCAGCTCCCAGTATTACATAGCCTGTTATCGGTTCGTTAAAGAAAAGCCAGGCCCACAGCAAAGAAAATATGACGCTGAAGTTGGTAAAAATCGCGATCGTCAGCAAAGGCAGTTTGGCCAGCACCTTTGAATTTATGTAAAAGCTTATGCCGGTAATCAGCCCTAACGCCACTAAAGCGACAGCGCCGATTACCGTGAAGGTTCCGGTTGTATGAAAGGTATAGGGTACAGGCGCACCGGTTATCATGGTGCACAGCAAGAATATCGAAAAATTGCTGCTCGCCGAATCCATTCGGCCGATAAGCTTTTTCTGACTCAACACATGTACACCGGCACCGATAGCCGATATGGTAAATAAAACAGTTGTAAAATTGCTATTGACTAGTTCAGCAAACGAATCTTTCCAGCTGACAAGCAGCACACCGGCAATACACAGTAAAATAGAAAATAACTTTCTCATAGTAATCTTTTCGCCAAAATGAAACACAGACATAACTGCCAGGAAAACGGTCTGAATAGGCAGAGTGATAATATTGCCGTAGGCAAAACCAATGGCGATCGCAATATTTTCAAAAATGTAATTAATGCACTTACCAATGGCGCCCATCCATACCCATTTGTTTTTCCACCCCAGCGCAAAGTCCTGTCGATTGGGTGTAATTAAAATGCCCAAAAAAATTACTCCGAACAAAAACCGGCAAAGTGTAATCGTACTGCTATCCACCATCAGGGAAGCGTATTTTACTAAAACGCCCACGAAACTCCACATCATTACGGCAGTTAAAAGCAGCATGTATGCCATAGAGAAGTCTCACATCCTTTGATCAGATTGACTGCCGCAAGTAGGCCTCCAAATAAAGAAACACGGCTTGCGCCGAGCCTTAGGCAAAAACGCAAGCCGATGTTGCTCTCTTATCCAGGCGAAAGGTAAACTTGCTATCAGACAGCAAAGCTTCAACGCCTTAGCTGCAAGGGTTGAAACTGAGACTTTATATTTTAATTTTACTCCTTGTGTCAAGTGCGGTGATGGCTTAAGAATTAAATAAAGTGACAATAGCCTGCCGCTGCAGGTTATTGTCACTTTTTGCGTCAATTTACCAGCCGGTTTTAGCCAAATCTTGCAAAAACAGGCTGTCTGTCAGCGGCAATGTCACTCTGTTGCCGGTAAATGCGGCTTTGTAAATAGCCAGTATGATTTCCAGGGCCTTGCGTCCTTCCTTACCGTTAATGGCAGGCTCTCTGTTATTTAGAATCGCGGTGATGATTTCCGCAAACTGGCGCTGGTGGCATTCATACGAAATATCGGGGCTGCTTACACCGGCATTGTCAGTACTGCTGCCTGCTTTAAATTCATAACCGTTTTTTAATTGAACGGAAGTAAGCACCTCATTTTCAATAACCGCGCTGCCTTCCGTACCGTAAATGTCGATGCGGGACACCAGTCCCGGGTATGCGCAGGTAGTTCCCTCAATAACGCCCAGTGCCCCCGAATGAAATTTAACAGCCGCCGAAGCAGTATCCTCTACCGCCAGTCTGCTATGTCCGCAAGTTCCGCAATACCCTTTTACCTCAGCAACGGGACCGGCCAGGTATTGCAGCATGTCGATATAATGAATGCCCTGATTCATCAGTACGCCGCCGCCATCGACCTCCCAGGTTCCGCGCCAGGCGCCGCTGTCGTAGTACTCCTGGCTTCTGTATAGTTTGACATAGCACCCGCCAAAAATAAGCTTTCCCAATTTTCCCTCGTCGAGTAACTTCCTTAAAGCCATAACCCCGTCACTGTAGCGTCTTTGGAATATAACCGCCAGTTTCACATCTTGCTGCTGGCAAGTCCTAATCAGGGCATCCGCCTTTTCTAACGAGATATCAATCGGTTTCTCAATTACAACATGTTTGCCTGCCAGTGCAGCTTGCATCCCTAAATCGGCATGCAATCCGCTGGGAGTACAAATGGATACCGCGTCAATATCCGTTCTCTTTAGCAGTTCCTGATAGTCTTTATGCCAGTCGCAATGAAAGCGGGCGGCAAGGTCTTGCCCCTTGGCGTCATTATTGCCATAAATTGCGACTAAGGCGGCAGCCGGCAGGTTTACTATGGCTTGAGCATGGACCGGAGCTATGGCTCCGGTCCCCACTATCGCGAAGTTTACTTTACTCATCTAATGCATCTCCCCACAACAGTCAGATATCATCCGGTATTTTTCGTATAACAGGCTACTAATTTTTTTGTATTTGTCTGCCATCTATTCGACAAAAGGTTCTGCGTATCCTGCCGGCAGGCATATGCCTGCCGCCTGTAACCCGCTGGTTGCCGCTTCGCAGCTTGCAAGGGAAAATGCAGATTCACTCAGCGTAATTTAGGCAGTAAGAATGATTGGCTCGTTATCGGTGACCACTACAGTATGTTCAAACTGGGCAACAAGACTGCGGTCGGGAGTTTTCAGCGTCCAGCCGCTTTTATCCTGAATAACAAACTCAGCGCCGGTTGAAACAAACGTCTCTATGGCTAATACAAGCCCGGTTGTTAGTATCTGGTTATCGCGCGCATCAAAGTAGTTTAATATATGGGCAGGTTCTTCATGCAGCTTTCTGCCGATACCATGACCTGTCAAATTCCTTATTACCGTAAAGCCGCTGCTTGTCGCTTCGTTATATATCGCCTTGCCAATCTGGTTTAACTTAGCTCCTGCTCTGGCTTGATCAATGCCTTTGTAGAGGGCATTTTTTGAACATATGCAAAGTTTGTTCTTTAGTTCATCCTGATCACTTAAAATAACGGTGGCACCCGTATCGGCAAAGTACCCGTCCAATTCGGCCGACACATCAATATTTATGCTGTCACCCGGCCGCAGCACCCGATAACCTGGAATCCCGTGAGCAGCTTCGTCATTTACACTTATGCAGGTATAGCCCGGAAATTTATACTGGTGCCGCGGAGCGGACCTTGCGCCGTAACTCGCCAGCACTCGCTGCCCAATCCTGTCAAGGTCTTTCGTCGTCATCCCCGGCCTCATACTCTTTAGCATTTCCTCTCTGGCCATAGCAACAATCTTGCCAATTTTAATTAAAGCCTGTAAATCTTTCTCAGAATCGATTGACATGTTCATCCCACCTTCAGAGTAAATAGCGGCAGCCTGCACTCAGCTACGCGGAAACAACGGGACTTCAGTAGATTTATTATATATGCTACCATGATAGCATATGATCCGCTAGCTAAATTGAACAATTTCAATTGCCGGGACGGTTTGGATAAGCGGAAACAATTCCCCTGTCCCCTCGTTTCTTCAAGTTAACGCGCTTAAGGTACCCGGCGCAATAAACGCAGGCAAAAACTCATGATTAGAATCATTACGGCAAGTGCTGCAGCCGTTGCTGCCGACTGGAGCATAGCATGGCCAAAATAGCTAAATGCAATCGCGCCCGGCACGCTGCCCAGCAGAGTCGCCCCCATATAGGGCCAAAACCGCACCTGGGACAAACCGGCCAGAAAACTGACTGCATCCCATGGCAAAACAGGCGCCAGGCGCAGAAACAAAACAGTTCTGAAACCATGGCTGGCAGCCTGATTATCCAATTCCTCCAGCAGCATCCATTTGCCCCAAACCGGTTTGATGCGATTGGCTCCCAGCAGGCGTGCTGTCCCGAAGCACAACGCAGCCCCCAAAACAGTGCCGGCAATCAAGTACAGCGTTCCCCACAGCGGTCCGAACGCCAAACCGCCGGCAACCGCCAGAATCATGGCTGGAAAGAAAAAGAACGGCCGAAACACATTGCATAAAATATATAATAAGGGCCCCCAGTTTCCCAAGGACAGAATCATGTCTCGAATGGTCTCAGGCTGAAAATGCTCCCAACCAAACTCATGAACATATAAAATTCCCAGGATAATAAAGCCGGCAATATAACCGGCTACCGCCGGCCTGAACACCGTTTGATGGTAGTGTCTCACAAGCATTAATTATAGACGCTGTGCAGCTAAAATGCAAAGAAAAGATACGCGATCAAAGATACGAAGAAACGGTTTTTTGTTTCCTTCTTTTTTCAATCAAGCAATAAGAGAGAATCTTCATCACGCACCGATATTTACCTCAACTACGCGAAATTTTCAATAAAGATAAAGAAACGATCATGTCCTAGCGGACACAGGC
>JAEZQV010000006.1 GCA_023441125.1 Bacillota bacterium | reverse complement strand
ATATGGTGCTGAACGGTATTGAGCTTGGCGGCGGCAGCATCCGGATCTATAACCGCAGCCTGCAGGAAAAAGTCTTCAGTGCCATCGGCCTCAGCCCGGAAGAGGCTCTGGAAAAATTCGGCTTCCTGCTTGAGGCCTTTGAATACGGCACGCCGCCGCATGGCGGTATTGCCTTTGGGTTAGACCGGTTAGTCATGCTGATGGCTAAGCGCGCCTCTATCAGGGATGTGATCGCTTTCCCCAAAACACAAAGTGCGTCTGACATGATGATGCAGGCTCCCTCTGAAGTCGGTCCCCGTCAGCTTAAAGAGCTCTACATCCGTTCCGAAGTTGTTGCCAAAAAGTAAACCTATTCGAATGGTAAAATATTCCGCAGTTAAAACTCTTGCAATTGTTTGATTTATTTGATAATATAAAATCGAACTAAGGAACTTCGCTCAAACCCTGCTGTGTGCGTGTAATGTCTTTGTTTTGAGCCAACACATTGACTTAGGGAGCTAAGCTCTGATTATCGCGTGTATGCCCTGTCTAACCGGGGACACATAAAATAATCAGGCGGGCACCCACCTGCCGAGGGCAGGTTCAAAACACAGGCAGTACGGCATAGTGGGGATTGAGCAGTTTCATTTTTACAGACAATAATAGCCATCACTCGGTTTTAATGAGTGATGGCTATTTATTTTGAAGATTTTACTTAGAAGGCTATACAGGTTGTATAAAAAAAACATTACTATATTTCGACAATAATTGACCTTTTATTCAGTTTATGGTATCTTTGTCTTACATCTTTTTTATAGGGGGAAATCATGAGTAACAAACCTGGTGAAGTACAAAAAATTTCTGAAGTCATAGCTGATCCTACGCCATTAGGCGTCTTTGGCCTGGCCATGGTAACGCTGGTCGCCGCATCCCAAAAATTGGGCTGGACATCGGGCACCGCATTCATTATCCCTTGGGCCTTTTTCCTGGGAGCAACCGCTCAATTTGTCGCTTCGTACTGGGATTTCAAACACAACAATCTCTTTGGCGCAACCGTTCTTGGCGCATTCGGTCTTTTCTGGTTTAGCGTGGCCATGTCATGGATGATCAAAGGCGGCGTTTTCGGGGCCACCCTGGCTGCTCAGGCCGACATGAATCAGCTTGGTTTCGCATTTTTTGGTTACTTTATCTTCTCCATGTTTGCCACAGCCGCTTCGGTCGATACTAACAAAGTCTTTATCGCCATAATGGTGTTAATTGACGTTTTACTTATCTGCCTGGCGCTTGATTCCTGGGGTTTCCACTGGGCCCACGGAATTGCCGCCTGGTCCGAGCTAGGCATCAGTATTCTCGGGTTCTACGCCAGTGGCGCTATTTTTCTTAACAAATTCGCCGGCCGGGTTATTTTACCCATCGGTAAACCACTTGGAATTCTAAAACGCGCCTAATTTATAATGCCCGGAACCACTATACCCTATGCAGGTATAGTGGTTCCTTTTTTAAAAAGTATTTTTGCTTACGCCAAGGAGTTTGGCCGCCTGAACAGAATATTAACTGATAGGCAAGCCGGTGAGGCTTGCCTATCGGCAGCGCGTTAGTAAAATGCGTCGACCACCGTGCCGGTATTTTTACCGGCTCTAAATAGAGTAAGATTTTGCCCTGATAGGAGTGACGATTGTACGCATGGACTTGTTTTCCCAGAGTTTATTTGATTCCACCCCCCGGGACGAACGCCCCCTGGCCGTAAGAATGCGGCCCCGGACCTTGGAAGAATATATCGGCCAGGAAGAAATTATCGGACCGGGTAAGTTTTTGCGGCGAATGATTGAAGCCGACAACATTCCTTCCATGATTCTCTATGGCCCGCCGGGGACAGGAAAAACCACACTGGCGCATATCATTGCCCAGTCGACAGGCAGCCATTTTGAAAAGTTAAATGCCGTAGCTGCCGGTACGGCAGATTTGCGAAAGGTGGTGGAAAATGCCCAAGACCGGCTCCGTCTGCACCATCGCCGCACAATTTTGTTTGTTGATGAAATTCATAGATTTAATAAAGGACAGCAGGATGTTCTGCTGCCCTATGTAGAAAACGGCACTGTTATCCTGATTGGCGCAACCACCGAGAATCCATATTTTGAGGTTAATTCACCGCTTTTATCCCGGATGCGGATAATACGGCTAACCCGGCTGGATGAACCGGCCGTTGTGCGCATCATTGAGCAGGCGCTGGCCGACCGGGAGAGGGGACTTGGCCGGGAAAACCTGGAGTGTGACCGGCCAACCCTGCTGAAAATCGCCGCCATAGCCGGCGGTGATGCCCGTACGGCGCTCAACATTCTCGAACAGGCCGCCGCCATGCTGAGTCCCGGCAATAAGACGCTAACCCGGGAAATAATCGAAACTGTGGCCGGTGAAAAATTGCAGGCCTATGATAAAAAAGGCGATAACCACTATGATGTCGTTTCGGCCTTCATTAAGAGCATGCGTGGCTCGGACCCGGACGCAGCCCTGCACTATCTGGCCAGAATGCTCGCAGCCGGCGAAGACGTCAAATTTATCGCCCGGCGGCTGGTCATCTGCGCCGCCGAAGACATTGGCAATGCCGATCCCCAGGCGCTGGTGGTGGCGATGGCGGCCGCGCAGGCTGTTCAGTTTATCGGCCTGCCGGAAGGCAGGATACCTTTGGCGCAGGCTGTAACCTACCTGGCTTGCGCCCCGAAAAGCAATGCCGCCTATCTGGCTATCGACCAAGCCATGGCGGACGTTCGCCGGTTAGACTGCGGCGGTGTTCCCCAGCACTTGCGGGATGCCCATTATGCTGGGGCGCATAAGCTTGGCAGCGGCAATGGCTATCTTTATCCCCATAATTATGCGGCAGGCTATATTGCCCAACAATATCTGCCTGACAAATTAAACGGCCGGGAGTATTATAAGCCGACAAACCACGGCTATGAGGCTCAGTTGGCCGCCAGGCTGGAGCATATTAAAAGCAGCAAGGGACCAAAGCCATAGCTTTCGCACCCAGGCCGGACTAGGCAGTATTTGCCTTGGCTGGGCTGCAAAAGTCACGTGCCTTATTGCCGGTTCTCTGGCAGGCCAGCAAAATGACGAATATGGTTATCGGGATAACAAATAATAAAATAATTATTATCTTCGGCCTTTGACAAGTGTCCGTTATTTTGCTATATTAAAAAAAAGAAAACCTATCATAATAGTCGGAAAAGCCGGAGTGGGAGAGGTTACTGTGAAACTGTCAACAAAAGGTCGATATGGCGTAGCTGCTATGTATGATTTGGCATTACATTACGGGCAGGGTGCCATTTCCTTAAAAAGTGTAGCTCAACGTCAGGGAATATCTGAACATTATTTGGAACAGTTAATGGGTACACTAAGAAAAGCCGGCTACGTAAAAAGCGTACGGGGTGCTCAAGGCGGTTATGCCCTGACTAAAGAACCGTCACAAATTTCGGTTGGCGACATTATCCGGACTATGGAAGGTCCGATTGCGCCGGTTGACTGTCTGTTGGCCGACGACGCAAGCAGAACTTTCTGTGAACGGGTTAACATATGTGTTACCCGCGGTGTATGGGCTAAGGTAAGGGACAGTATCACTTCTGTACTGGATTCGATTACGCTTGAAGATTTGTGTAAGGAAGAAAAGCGACAAGGAGATGAGTAGCATGAAACGTATTTACTTTGACCATTCGGCTACTACCCCGGTGGACCGGGAAGTTGCCGATGTGATGCTGGAATATATGACCGACAAATTCGGCAATGCCTCCAGTGTCCATGCTTTTGGCCGGGAAGCACGCAAAGCGATGGAAGAAGCCCGGGAAAAGGTAGCGGCCCTCATTAATGCCAACGCGAATGAAATCTTTTTCACCAGCGGCGGCACCGAGGGAGATAACCTGGCAATAAAAGGGGTGGCTTATGCCAACCGCAAAAAGGGCAATCATATCATTACTACCGCCATTGAACATCATGCAATTTTTCATACCTGTGAATATCTTGAAAAGCAGGGCTTTACCGTTACTTATTTGCCGGTTGACGAAAATGCCATGATCCGTATGGAAGATTTACAAAATGCCATCACGGACAAAACCATACTGATCAGTGTTATGTTTGCCAACAACGAAGTTGGGACAATCCAGCCAATCAAGGAAATTGGCCAACTAGCCCGTGAAAAGGGAATTTATTTTCATACCGACGCGGTTCAGGCCGCCGGTAACTATCCCATCGACGTTAAAGAATTAAACATAGATTTACTCACTTTGTCCGGTCACAAATTCCACGCCAGCAAAGGGATCGGTGCCCTCTATATCCGGCGCGGTGTCCGGATTGAAGAAATCCAGCATGGCGGCGGCCATGAACGCAACATACGGGCCGGCACCGAAAATGTTCCGGGTATTGTCGGGTTAGGCAAAGCCGCGGAGAATGCCAAACGGGATATGGATAAAAAGGTAGCCTATGTCAAGGGCTTGCGCGATAAACTAATCGCCGGCGTCATGGCGAAACTGCCTCACGTCAAGCTGAACGGCCATCCTGAAATCAGAATGCCCGGCAATGCCAACTTTAGCTTCCTGTTTATTGAAGGGGAGTCACTGCTGTTAAATCTGGATATGAAAGGTATTGCCGCCTCAAGCGGTTCGGCCTGTACCTCCGGTTCCCTGGATCCATCCCATGTACTGTTAGCTATGGGCTTAACCCATGAGGTAGCGCATGGTTCGCTTAGAGTTACTCTTGGTAAAGGCAATACGGAGGAAGATGTTGATTACTTCCTGGAAGTCGTGCCCGAGATTGTTGAGAGACTCCGCAGCATGTCGCCGTTATACGGCAGTGCGGCCGAGTTTAAGCCTTCCAATCCTTGCTCTAGTTGTCACCATCATCACTAATCGAATGTAGAGGAGAGGGATATTATGTATAATGAAAAAGTTATGGACCATTTCTCCAATCCCCGTAACGTCGGTGAAATAAAAGATGCCGATGGGGTTGGTGAAGTAGGTAATGCTAAATGTGGCGATATTATGCGGATTTATCTGCAGGTCGAAAATGATATCATCAAGGACGTTAAATTTAAGACCTTCGGCTGTGGGGCGGCTATTGCCACCAGCAGCATGGTCACCGAAATGGTAAAAGGCAAAACGCTGGACGAAGCCTTGGAAATTTCCAATCAGGCCGTTGCCGAAGCGCTGGGCGGATTGCCGCCAGCCAAAATGCACTGTTCCAATTTGGCGGCCGACGCACTGCATGAAGCAATAAAAGATTACATTGCCAAAAAAGGAAAGTGATTGTTTAATGGCCGACAAGCCCAGAGTGGTTGTAGCCATGAGCGGAGGGGTGGACAGTTCTTTAACTGCCGCCCTTCTTGTTCATCAAGGCTATGATGTAATTGGCGCAACAATGCAAATTTGGGAGAAAGACCAAAGTAACAGTGATCCTGACAGCCGCGGCTGCTGTTCGCTCTCGGCGGTGGATGATGCCCGGCGTGTCGCCAACAAACTTGGCATTCCGTACTATGTATTAAACTTCCGGGAAATGTTCAAAGAAACCGTAGTCAATTATTTTATGGCTGAATACTCGACAGGCCGGACGCCGAATCCCTGCATTGCCTGCAATCGCTACGTCAAGTTTGAAGGTTTGCTGGCTAAAGCGCTGGCCCTTGACGCGCAATACGTGGCTACCGGCCACTACGCCCAAATCATGTACGACGAAAACCGCCAGCGTTATATTCTGCGTAAAGGCATCGATTCCTCAAAAGACCAGTCTTATGCCTTATATCATTTGAATCAGCAGACGCTGCGCCATTTTTTAATGCCGTTAGGCAGTTTTACCAAAACCGAAACGCGAAAAATGGCCCGGGAGCTCGGCCTTGCTGTTGCCGACAAACCCGACAGCCAGGAAATTTGTTTTGTTCCTAATGACGATTACAAAGCGTTTCTGAAAGAGCGGATCCCGGAGTCGCTGAAGCCGGGTAACATCATTGACACAACCGGAAAAATATTAGGGCGGCATCAGGGTGTTCAGCTCTATACCGTCGGTCAGCGTAAAGGTCTTGGTCTGGCGGTTGGAAAACCTTTATACGTAGTTGCGCTTGACGCCGAACGCAATCTGGTCGTGGTAGGCGCGGATGAGGCTGTTTTTGCCGATGAACTTATCGCCGGCGATCTGAATTTTATTACGATTGACGCTTTGGCTAAGCCTTTGGCCGTGGAAGCTAAAATCCGCTATAGCGCCCAGCCTGCCCAAGCAACCATTGTGCCGCTTGACCAGGGACAAGTCCATGTAAAGTTTGCCGAACCGCAGCGGGCGATCACCCCCGGTCAATCGGTGGTGTTCTATGACGGTGATATCGTTGTGGGCGGGGGAATCATCAGCAAAGTTATTAAATAGCAGCCTTTTTTGATAATCAAACAGCCGTTGTATGAAACAGCCTGGATTTTGGTCATACTACAAGTACAATCTGTTTTGGGGGCCTTGTATGAAAAAGCTACGGGAATTGTATGGTCTGCCAGTGCTGATTACCGGCACTGGCGAGCAGATTGGCGAGGTACAAGAAGTAATTGTCGACTTGGAACAGGCTGCAGTCCGGGGTATTATTATCGCTGGCGCTAATTGGTTCACGAACGATCAGGGGATTGTGTACGAAGACGTGTTTAGAGTAGGCAGGGATGCTGTCATGCTCAGGGCGGTGTATGCCATCCGTGAATTAATACCGGCGATGATGCCCGGTACTGTTCACAACCTGGGGGATTTGCTTGATAAGCACATCTATACCGATACCGGCTGTAACTTAGGGATTATGGTAGATGCTCTTTATGATGACGTCACAGGTGAGATAAAAGCTTACGAAGTTTCCGACGGTCTCATTACGGATTTGTTATACGGCCGCAAAGTTATGCCGCTGCCGCAAGCACAAGTTGTGGGTCAGGATAAATTGATTGTTCCAGATATCATGACGAATCTTCTTATACCTGAATCAAAAGAGGTGTGAGGTGGTCTCTTATGACAACTTGTCCTGTATGCGGGCAGCGCGGGATTGGTAAAGTGGGTGCCGACCAGTACTATTGCTGGGATTGTTGTGTAGAGTTTGTGGTGCGTGACCGGGACCTGAAAGTTTTTAATGTGGAGGTGGACGGCACTTTAACTCTATACCCCGATCTGATGCAGGGTACTGTTAATCTAGAGGTACAAAAGGGGTGATATGATGCGCAGTAAGTTTTGGCAAGGATTGGTTTTTGGGGGACTTGTAGGAACAGCACTCGGCGCCATCATAGGTCCCATGGCCAAACCACAGAAGAAACCGCTGCTAAAGTGCAGTACCGACGCAGTTGCCGATACCACCCGGGACTTGATGCGGGGGGCCCGCCGGGCACGCCGGCGTTTGATGAAAAAGCTGGATTAAACTCCGGTAATAGGGGAGGCCTGCAGGGTCTCCTTTTTTTTTCTTACCGTTTAACAAGGAGGAAAACCATGCAGGTGTCCCGCAAACATTGCCGGCTTATTCTCATATTGGCAAGCCTGGCGGCAGCTACCTATTTTCTTTGGCTTGTGCGCAACGGCCTCTATCCGTTTGTAATTGCTTTTATCCTGGCCTATCTGCTAAATCCGGCGGCCTGTTGCCTGGAGAGAAAAGGGTTATCGCGCAGCCTGGCCATTATCCTGGTCTATATTGTTCTATTCAGCGT